>CAIQCQ010000001.1 GCA_903870365.1 uncultured bacterium
ATCTAATAAAAAGTATAGATTAAGTACCTTTGCACTAAATATAAATTTATGTTGAAAAAATTAAAAAGAAATGCAAATAATTGGATCACTGATAATAAAAAGAAAATATCATTTATGGGTCACACAGGTAAAAGACTGACCATGTGTAAAAGTTGTTACACTTTTTATTATAAAAGATCTTGGCATTTTGAAAGACCTGCATATTTAGAAAATGATCATGAGGAAGATATACCAGTACGCTTTACCAAATGTCCAGCGTGTATGGAACAAGAAATCGCGTTGTATGAAAGAGAAAATAATTTTGTTTTTAGATAGTAAAAGATTGTATATACAAGATGAGTAAACTTTCAAGACTACGTATGAGTAAATAAATTATCTTAGGTGTCCAAGTTTGTTCTTGAGGTACGTATCTTTTATACATTAATCATTTAACATATGAAACACATCACATTCTATATACCCGTGGATTATATGCCACATGAATATTCTAGTTCTCGTACAAAACGTATTATTCGCGGTATTCTTAGTGTTGTTGCTGTACTGGTGGTTGGTTTACTGTATGCCATCGTACGTTACAGTCTGCCACTAAGTTGATATCTCCTTGTTTAGCATATGATACGAGTATGTTTTGTATAGGAATGGGAGAAAAGATTGTAATATCTACACTCGATGAACGTCTTGATTTGTGTGAAAAAAAGTACACAAAAAATATACAAGAACGTTTTTGGTGCGGGCGGTCATGATGAACGTCTATGGCTAAATGCCTGGACTTCTATTAAAACAATAGTAGATACAGAAGAAATTCCTTTTCTTATTTTAGATAAAGATTTACGAGTGACAATAGCGAATGATTCTTTTTATAGCACGTTTCATGTCCAGGCAAAAGATACAGAACATACTCTTGTGTATAATCTTGGTAATGGTCAGTGGAATATTCCTTCCTTGCGAGGGTTACTTACGGACATTGTGTTAAAGCACACCTTTTTTAAAGGATTTGAGACCACACGAAATTTTCCTGGTATTGGCCAAAAAGTAATGTTATTGAGTGCTCGAGAAATTTATAGAATAGATGAAACTCTGGGTGTATTTCCAACAAGAATTTTTCTTGTTATAGAAAATATTACTGATATGGTTGATGTTGCGCACACTATTTCACAAAGTATACATGGATTATAATCGTTGGTCTGTAATATCTGTATATTTTAGTTGGCTACTACTGAAGAGATGCATTACATGGTAGTTTTCCTACATATGTTGACCACCAAAAAAGTAACACATAATTAATTGTGTACCCGAGTAATGACATCAATTAATAAATAATATAAAAATATGAACACATTACAAACTCGTTTAGTTGTCGGTGCAGGGTTAATTGCAGGGGCATTGATGTTGATCGCTCCATTGGTGGCAAATGCTGACACATTAACTCGTCAGTTGCAGCTAGGTATGTCAGGAGCAGATGTTTCTTCCCTTCAGACATTTTTGGCGCAAGACACGACTATTTACCCACAAGGTTTGGTCACTGGATACTTTGGTATTTTGACACAGACAGCAGTTTCAAATTTCCAAACTCGTAATGGTATTGCTTCTGTTGGACGTGTTGGTCCAGTCACATTGGCCGCAATCAATCAGCAGATGGCTGGCGGCGTTGTCACAAATGCCCAGGCACCAACTATCACTAATGTTTCTGTTAGTGCAGGTAACACCAGTGCTACCATAAACTGGAATACAGATAGATACGCACAAGGTGTCGTCTATTATAGTACTACTCCATTGGTAACATATGAGCATACAAATTCTGTGGATGTAAGTGGTTTGACAGCCATGACTGACACAAGTCTCCGAACAACACAAAATGTGTCACTCCAAAACTTGCAGGCAAACACAACATATTATTATTTGGTCTATACTACTGACCAGGGAGGTAATGTCAGTGTCACATGGCCAGCAACGTTCCAGACAACTAACTAATACACGTATATGTTAATGACTATTGC
This sequence comes from uncultured bacterium, assembly GCA_903870365.1. Classification (GTDB taxonomy): domain Bacteria; phylum Patescibacteriota; class Minisyncoccia; order Phycocordibacterales; family DATDWN01; genus CAIQCQ01. The sequence continues at coordinate 1,998 of CAIQCQ010000001.1, forward strand.
AATCATACTTATCATTTTGTGGTTACTTGGTGTTGTGACAGCGTACACTCTTGGCGGGTTCATCCACATTCTCTTGATCATCGCTATTGTGATGATACTCATCAGATTGATACGTGGCGAACGGATTGTATAGAATCACGAAATAGTACACACACAAATCACTGATACAACTCAGTGATTTTTGTGTTATGTGGATAAAATAGTCTATTGTATGTAGTCCGTAGTGTTATACTGAAATTATTATGAATTATGGTAAATATGTTGGAATAGTAATATTTTTTTCAGTGATGTTGGTGGGTTTTACATCTGCAGTGGTTATATTTGTTCCATCCGTACGATTGACCGTGGAAAATTTTCTTGTTGCATACAATGATCCATCATCAACGCAAATACAAACACGTTCACTTGCTGCCGATGTTGTTATGGCAAATATCAATACTGGTTCTATAGGCACGAGTACATCACAAACACCATCTTCCGTGTCCGCAGATACATCTTGGTATGACTCGACAGCAGTCACACCAAAAGTATACGAATATAAACTGTTAAGATCTGTAGATATTTGTCAGCTTAATGCACTCGGTGCCCAAGGATTTGATGCTGTTCAGTTTGGTGGAAATATTGATACCAGTAGTGGGCGTAACGGTGATTGTAAAACGGTACACACTGTTGACGTTCTTGACTGGGTTCTGTTTTCTCGAGAAAAATAAAGGGTTTAGCCCGGGACTCATACTTGAAGTATCATCACTCTATATATTTCTATACCACCTGTGAAAAAAGTAGATACTATTTTATATCGGCAAATACGCGCGCACCTCTGGAATCTCATTGCTCTTGTGTTGTTGAGTTTTGTTGTGGTGGCTCTGGATTTGGTAGCACCCTGGTCTTTCAAAATTTTGATCGATAATGTCTTGTCTGTACAACCTGAGCCACTGACTGGTTTTTTTGGGTCGATGTTGTCAATGTTTAAGACTCCAGAAAGTCTTGGTATTTTTGCCGTAGTTGTGTATTTTCTTAGTATGTTTATGTTGACGGTGTTTGAGTATGTGAACTCAGTATCTGTTAAAGAGTATATTAAAAAACTAACTTCAGACTTTTCTAAGACGGCCTTTCGAAATGTGGAGTCGCTGGCCATCGGCTATTACAACAAACAACAAATAGGGGACTATATATACAAGCTCAGTTATGACGTATCTGCGTTTGGTGAACTTGTTGAAGGGGGTATGTTGCCACTCATTACTTCATGTTTTTATTTGGTTGTTACTGTAACCATTATGATGTATATCAGTCCGGCTTTGACCTTATTGACGTTACTTTCTTTACCCTTTCTCGTATTAGGTCTGTACTATTTCAATAAACAAATTGCCTATGTTACCAGACGTTCAGAATTTTATAATAGCTTGGCTTTTTCTTTTATTGAAGAAGTCCTATCCCACCTCAAGGTCATACAGGCTTTTTCCCAAGAAAAAAATAAATCAGAGCGATTTAACAAAAAAATCGACATGTCTTTGGGGGCAGATGTTTCGTATTATAAACTGGATTACATTCTGACTCTTTTTGTCGGTATCATTATTGCAGTGACTTATTCAGTCATCATGCTCTACGGTATTCATGCCGTTTTTCAGGGTACTCTAACCACTGGTCTGTTAATTGTGTTTATCTTTTATTTAGACAATCTCACAAACCCCATCATTTCTATCGTCTATGCATTGACTGAGGCTAAAAAATCGTATGTCAAAATCTCGCACATGCATGACTTTTTTGAGGACAAACGCCAGACCAGTCACACAGGGACGGCCTCGATGATTCATCAGGGGATGATCACTTTTCGTCATGTGAACGTCATGTCTGGTGACGCTCATATTCTTGAAAATGTTTCTTTTGATATTGAAGCTGGTAAGCGTACCGTTATTTTTGGTATGAATGGATCTGGTAAGAGTTCACTCGCAAACCTCATTTTGCGTTTTAGTGAACCGAATTCAGGAAAGATATGTATTGATGGCGTTGATATTACTGAATATGATTTGGCAGGATTACGGGATAATATTTCGTATATACCACAGGAGATAACCCTGTTTAATGAAAGTATTTATGACAATATTGCCTTTGGAAACCCCTTGGCTAAACAAAAAGATGTTGAGCGTGCTGCACAATTGGCTACAGCAGATGAATTTATCAAAAGAAACCCAAAGAAGTATGCCTTTAAAGTGGGGGAAGCGGGTAATTTCTTGTCTGGTGGTCAACGTCAGCGATTGATGATTGCTCGGGCATTGATGAAAGACCAGGCAAAGATACTCATTTTTGATGAGACATTTTCTGCGCTAGATGTAAAAACTCGGGAAAGTGTTTTGCACAATATTCAGACATTTTCTGAACATAAAACTACAATCATTATTTCAAATATTTTTTCGGTCGTATCTACAGCGGACAATGTTATTGTGCTCAACAAGGGTCGAGTTATTTATCATGGTCCAGCAAAGCACCTTTCCACAGAACTCTCTTTGTACAAGATGATTTTGGAAAATAACTAGAATAGACCTTGTATTTATCCACATATTTTTTTCTTGCACATGTTTTTTCTTGTATACTATATGTACCTCTTTACAAAGAGTATCTTGGTATTACTAATTATTTTTTAAATACGATGGCAACAAAACCAGCACCAA
>CAIQCQ010000002.1 GCA_903870365.1 uncultured bacterium
AAAATATTTTAAATAAAAATACATAAAGATTACTAAATATATAACAAGTTTTATATATTTAGTAATAAGGTTTATATATGTTTATAAGGTATTTATTCATAAAACACAGTCTGTACATCATAAAAGACATTTACATACCTGTTACCTTTATTCACTTTAAATATCCGGTTCTTATCCATACTATTCCACCATATTCATATGCAAAGAGCGTGCAATTTGTTATACTTGGTATATTGGTTTACCAGTGTTAATACCCCTTTTAATGGCAACTCTTTACATCACCATAAAGCAGGCATCCAAGATACTCGGCGTCTCACCCCTTACCCTTCGTAATTGGGATAAGAACGGTAAAATGAAAGCTCACCGCCACCCCATGAACAACTACCGGGTCTACAAGATTGAAGACCTCGAAAAGGTTATTCACGAGATCGAGACGAACGCAGGAGGCCTCAGACGAAGTACCAAAGACCAGGTCAAAAAGTTGATTATCAAACATTTGGAGGATTAGGAGAAATACGAGAATACAGGAATAGAAAAATAAGGGAATTTAAAAGAAATGGTATACTCAAGATTTGAAGAAACTCCTGTCTGGAAAAAATCAAGAATTTTTGTTGGTGTTGTATACAAACTTCTTAGTACAAATCAATTTTTAAAAAAAGATTATGCCCTATCAGATTAATTAAAAAGAGCTGCAGTATCAATTATGTTAAATATATCAGAAGGATTTGATGGGGGTACCAATAAAGATTTCGCACACTTTATGGATTTTGCAAAAGGTTCTGCTGGAGAAGTAAGATCAATACTGTATATTATGCTTGATAATGGATACATTGATCAAAATACTTTTGAGTATTGTAAGTACGAGGTTGAAGAAATATCATCACAATTGTCCTCATTTAAGAGATACCTTAAAGAATGAGTTTAAAAAGAAATCCTAGTAATAAAAAAGAGTGGTAACTCTTTTTTTATTCTTCTATTCTTCTATTCTTTTGTTCCTATATTCCTTAATTCTTCAAAAGATCTAGTAAAATCTCTTGAATCATCTCCGGATTTCCAGCACCTTTCATAGCTTTCATCCCCTGCCCTACAAAAAACTGTAGTAACGAGTCCTTGCCATTTTTATATTCAAGAACACGATCAGCATGTTCCACGACAATAGCTTGTATAACTTTTTTAATTTCTTCTGGATCATTTTTTTGGACCAATCCTTTATCAGTCGCAATCTGTTGTGGATCACCCCCCTGTTCAGACATCACTTTCAAAACATCTTTTGCTCCACGAGAAGACACGGTGTTCTGGCTAATCATATGTATGAGTGTGGTCATGTGTTGCACACCGACCGTAGTCAAAACAGCATCCTCTGATACTGTTGCATTTTTAATCAAACCCGCAAGATCTGAAGTGATGTAGTTTGCAAGAACCTGCACCTCGTCTTTATTCAACCCTTGAGTAGCACCTTCAAAAAATACTGCCAGTGCTGGATTGTTCACAAACGTTTCAATGTCTCCATTTTTCAAACAATAGTCTTTTGTATATCGAACTCGCTTTTGGGCTGGTGTCTCTGGTAAGGTCTTTTTGATTTCCCCTACCGCAAACTCTGGGATTTCAGAAAGTAAAAACTTTGGAATGTCTGGATCTGGAAAATATCGATAATCATGACTGTCCTCTTTGGATCGCTGAGAAAACGTGATGCCCTTGTTTTCATCAAACCCTCGAGTCTCTTGGGCAATTTTTTCACCCTTTTCAAGTAATTCGGTTTGTCGCTTGTATTCATATTCAATAGCTCGGCCAGCTGCTCGGAAAGAGTTAATATTTTTGACTTCAACTTTTGTTCCAAACGTGTCTGTCTTTGAGACAGAGATGTTAACTTCAACACGCATTTCGCCTTTTTCCATATTAGCCTCTGATACCCCAAGATATTGGAGAAGGATTTGTAATTCACGTCCAAACGCCATGGCCTCTTCTGCGGAGTGCATCACTGGCTCTGTGACCAGCTCCATGAGTGGAACGCCGGCTCGGTTAAAGTCCACAAGACTGTCCACGCCACCTTCATGACTGGACCTTGCCGTATCCTCCTCGAGATGCACTCGGGTCAACGCTACGCCTGCAAGCGAGCCCCCAGAGACCAAAGGATACTTGTACTGACTAATCTGATAGTCCTTGGGAATATCTGGATAAAAATAGTTTTTACGGTCAAATTCGGTAAAATCAGCCAATACACCGCCGACAGCTACGCCGACCTGTAGAACCTTGCGGACTGCCTCACGGTTGACCACGGGTAAGGTACCCGGGTGCCCCATACAGATAGGACAAATATTAACATTTGGACGCTTTTCGTCCGCGTCATTTTTACAGCCACAAAACATCTTTGAGTTCGTCTTGAGTTCCGCGTGTATTTCCAAACCGATAGTGGTAGTGTACTCTGCCATAATTCCTCTGAATACTACCCTTTTCTGAGCATTTTCACAAGAAAATCTGAGAGATTTTTCAATGCATTGTCGTCAATGACTGAGACGGTCAGAATCTCTTTCTTTAATTTTGCCAAAGCTTTCTTTTTCTTTTCTACTTCAGCATCAGTCACGAGGTCTGTCTTGGTTAGTAAAATATATTCTGTTTTATCACCCAACTCAGTTGAATAATTTTGTAATTCTGCACGGATAGTTTTGTAAGTCGCGAGCACATCTTCGGTATCTGCTGAAATACAGTGGAGGATGACTTTGGTCCGAGAAATGTGTCGCAAAAAGGCAAAGCCGAGGCCTTTGCCATCTGAAGCACCTTCAATAAGTCCTGGGATGTCTGCCAAGATGAAACCATAAAATTCGCCGAGGTTTGGAGTCAATGTCGTAAACTGATAGCTACCGATCTTTGCTTTTGCTGCTGTCAGTGCATTTAACAAACTAGATTTACCGGCGTTTGGCAAACCAACAAGACCAATATCTGCCACCAATTTGAGTTCAATATAAAAATTTCCTTCTTCACCTATGGTTCCTGGCGTGGTTTCTTCGGGAGCCACGTTGCGAGAGCCTTTAAAATGTTCATTACCAAAACCACCATGACCACCCTTGAGTACAAGCACTGGTTCTTCATCTAAAATTTCAAACACCTCTTCGGTATAGATATTTTTGACCACAGAGCCTAGTGGTACTTCGATAACAAGATTTTTACCCTTGGCACCTTTCATACCCTTGTTCTTACCATTTTCACCATTTTCAGCAGCAAAGTCTTTTTCAAAGCGATATTCGGCCAGCTTGGCAATATCTCGGACGCCTTTAATAAAAACATCACCCCCGACGCCACCATCGCCACCACCAGGACCAGCGTGATCAATCCCCTTTTCGTGACGCCACGCCAAAATACCACTACCCCCCTTGCCCGCTTGCAAATGTATTGTTATTTCATCAGTAAACATACTCTCAATGTACAGTAAAAAGGTCTACCTGACCAGGCCCAAAAAAAACAATCTGCCCTACGACTGTCTTAGGCAAACCCTATTCTGCCTAAGACAGTCGTAGGGCATGATAATGTCTACAATGTTCCGGTACCGAACGATAACCAATCCATAATTTCTGTATCAAAATCAATAAACTCTACAAAATATCCTGGGAAGTTTTTTGTGGAAATAATCTGTGATTCTACTCTATCAATCCCCTTGTGATCGAGATAGCTACTCCACACATACTTCTCCAAAAAATCTATTGTTCTATCTTTATCGCGAATTCCTTTTTCTTTCCATTCCCTATCGATTAATTTAACTGGGTTTAAGTGTATATAAGAAAAAAGATATTTCGCATATTCATCAGTTTCTACGTGAATACTTCTGAACGGCCCTTCAAACAAAACTCCAGTTCTCTCATGCCTTTTATTAAAATATTTTGCATACGAAGTAAGAAGCTTTTTCATAAACAAACCAACAGTTTCCTCTTCATTAAATTTTTTACCAGTAGTTTTTTGTGGACCACGTGGACTAAGATACACATGAAAATGATTCGGCATTAGTACCCAAGCTCCAATCGAAACAAGTTGCTCACCTCTATCAAAATCCCAAACTTCTATATTTTTTCTAACAATATCATCTCTAAAATTAACATCTCTCGTTGAGTTAGACAGATACAGCAACTTTACAAAACGTTCCCTATCATGATCATCAAGAAAAATAATTTGTTTTGTATTACCTCGATTATACACATGATAAAATTCACCAGGTAAAAAAGTATGCTTTCTTTCCATACAAAAATTATATCACAACAATATTCCACATCTGCCCTATGTGCCCTATGACTGTCTTAGGCAAAATAGGGTTTGCCTAAGACAGTCATAGGGCGAGCCACTAGTTACCGGCATCTTGCAATGCGATGTCTGCAAGTTTAATCGCTGCTTCTTTAGTTTTTGCGACGGCCATCCAAAGATTTTTATGACAAAAAATGGATCCTGATACACCTGTAACTTTTTCTAATTCGGTGTCATTCTTACCTCCCCATGACTGTGGGAAATACACTCTGGCATCATATGAACTTAGATTATCTCGTGTATTTTGTACTCCCCACGTACTATCAGAAAGTTTTGGGTACACCACAAACATTACTTCTGGCATAGTAGTAACGATATCCTTCCAATCGTATCCCCTATCTAAAACAAGTACCCGCTTGTCAGACAAGGTATCATATGTTTTTTTAATGATTATATTTGCCTCACGTTGATCTTCAATAAAAATAATTTCTCTTTGAATTATCTTTTTTGCAATATCAACAAGAAAAAGGAACCTTGTATACAATTCACCTTCATCTTCTTTCCATGTTGTACGAAAAACAAGCGTAATATCTCTTAATCCATACACAGTAATAGCAGGATTTACTTGAGTAAAGATATCCACGCCATTATCCAAGGCATCGATGGGCAAAATGAGTTTTTTCTCTACTGCGTCCACTATTTCTTTGTTTTTACAGAGAAATTCCCCAAATTTTTTCCACACCAAACCAAATGTAGCATACGGCACTCCATTATCTCTCACTCCAGCACCACCTGTTTGATGGTGGTCAAATCTATTTATATCCGGATCATATACACTCCCTGTATCCAAAACATAGTCTGCTTTTTCTCTTATAGATGGGTCTCTTGTTCGTACAATTTTAAAAGGAATTCCTTCTTTCTCTAACTTAAGAGATACAGTTGCAACTCCAAAAATATCATCGGAATGAAAATTTCCACTATGAGTAACGATCGTAACTGTATCTTTCATACAACAGGAGAATTAGTTATTTCGGGACTCATATATATACAAGAGTGAGACTGCGAGCATATAGATAAAGACTGACAATGCCATAAATGGAATGGTGATGTAGCCGTAGGCATCGACATAGAGCTTGCCACAGTCCCCTCCAGCGACTGTACAGCCAACAAGCGAATGTGTACCACCCCACTGGATATACGATTGATACAGAGAAATCAGCAGGCCAATAACTGACATCGGTAAACAGTAAAAAATAAACTGAGTCTCTTTTCGAAACCAAGCTACCAAAGCAATGATAACCTGTGGATACAGGACAATACGCTGAAACCAACACAGCTCACACGGCGGAAAACCGATAATGTTTGATAGGGTTAACGAACCGACAGCAGCCAAAAAAGCAAAGAAAAAAGTATATTCAGCGGTGTGCTTGTGAAAATGCCGACGAATAGATCCTCGTGACTTTTCAGAAAAAACAAACAAAGCAAAACCTACCAAAAACAGCACGTTTGAGGCAAAGACAGAAAAAGTTAAAAACGGAATGATGATAGAGATCATATACATATTTTCAGCCGAGAAGGTTGCCCTCTCTAGGACACATTATTTTGCCACAGTACTACTTGCCACAACTGTCGCCCCACCAGATACGGGTGTGGTGGTGGCTACTGTGTCACCCGCAGGTAACGGGCAACTTGTTTTCTCAGCCAACTGATCAAGCGGTATCTCTCCGGACAATTGTGTGCCATCTTTGAAAATCCAGGTTGGATAACTGCCAATACCTTTTTGGACACAAATAGGAGTCTGACTCTGGCCATCTGGAGTTGAACATTCAACATATGGCAAATATTTGACAGAGTCACCAAACAAGGCCTTTTGGGCTTTACAATGTGGACACCAAAACGCACCATAGAATGTTGCCCCACTCGACTTGAGACACTGAGCAAACACATCGTATTTGGTTGACCCAGGTTGTGGTCTATTTAAAAGATACGCTCCGCCGAGGATAATAATAAGGGCTGCGACAATGATGATAACTTCCTTCTTCATATAAATATAAGCTTAATATACAACTACTAATGATATACGACTACTGTATCACATTCTTTTTACGCTTTCTATAGACTACACAAGCAATGATACACACTACAATAATAACAAAAACAATTTTTTCTATTTTATCGATATAATCGGCATATTGTATATACAACTCCCCCGCTGACCAGCCGATGAGTGCCACAGACAAGGCTTTGAAAAATCCACCGACAAATGTCACCCAGGTGTATTTTTTTGGTGGAATACGCGTCACCCCACAAAAGACCGTGACCATGACTGATGGGACCAAAGCGATACGAGACAAAATAATACCGATCTCGTCCCAATGAGTTTTGGCTATGCGTGCATCAAACTTTTCGATCTCGGTCCATGACACACCGATCCACTTACCCCAGCGATCAATAAATTCTTTGCCATAAATATATGACGGAATATAAAAAATAAAAGATCCAAGGACTAAACCGAAGGCTGCAGGAAAGACTACTACCATAAACAATGTTTTGAGAAGAACAAAACTCATCGGTCCTTTCAAGAAAAGAAAACCAGCGATGAGAAAAATGAGGGTCGATGGTATAAAGACAAATAGCCCATCCAAAAACTCCGCCAAAAATACACCAAAAGCCCCAAGTGGGATAATGATGTTGGAGATGATAGTGATGAAAGAGTTGAGCATGTTATTTCTGTGTCATCAATCTCTGGTGTTCTTCGGTATTCAACTCGCCACATTTTTTCCATTTTTTACCACTACCACACGGACATTCGTCATTGCGACCTATTTTTTCACCCTGATGTACAGAGACGGCTACTGGTTGAGACGCAGTCAATGCCTCAGCATTTTCTCGGACCTCTCTGACTGCAATTGGCTGCTCTGCAAAATGAGTCTGGCCACCAACCTGAGGCAGTAATTTTATAATCTGATCCTCAATAGCCACTTCCATATCTTTAAAGTATCGCAAACCTTCACGTTTGTATTCAGTCAATGGATCACGCTGGCCATACGCTCGCAAGTTCACCGAGCCACGCATATAGTCCATGGTCTCCAAATGTTCCACCCAAAACATATCCATGGCCTGGAGTGCGACTGTACGAAATGCATTGATAAAATCCTCTCCACCCTCAGTTATTTTCTTTTCTACCAACTTCTTCTCGGCCTCGCCAAATCGTGAGACCACATCAAACAAATAGTCTTTGACATCATCACTTGTTCCGGTCAAAACTTTTCGTCGTCGTTCGTAAAAAATCTTTCGTTGATAATTTAACACATCATCAAATTCCAAAACATGCTTTCGTGCATCAAAATTAAAGCCTTCAATTTTTTCTTGAGCTTGTTCAATTGATCGAGTAATGAGTTTATTTTCAATGGCCTGATCTTCTGGTAGTCCGAGCTTTTCCATCATGCCTTTCATGCGCTCGCCACCAAAGACTCGCATCAAATCATCTTCGAGTGACACAAAAAACTGTGTCTCGCCGGGATCACCCTGGCGACCTGCGCGACCACGGAGTTGATTGTCGATACGTCGGGCATCATGGCGCTCGGTACCCAACACAAACAGCCCACCGAGACCCATGACCTCTGTATACACCTCTCCCGAGCCTGGGTTACCACCAAGTTTGATGTCCACACCTCGCCCTGCCATGTTAGTAGCAATAGTCACTGCCCCACGTTTACCAGCCTGCGCAACAATTTCCCCTTCTCGAGTGTGATTTTTAGCATTCAAGACTTCATGTGGTACCCCTTCGGCTGTTAGGTAGCTGGAGAGTAATTCATTTTTCTCAATAGACACAGTACCAATGAGTGTCGGTGCACCTTTTTTCCAGCGTTCTTTGACTTCTCGAGCGACGGCTTTAAACTTGCCGGCTTCTGTCCGGAAAACCAAATCATTTTTATCAATACGTTGCATGGGGCGATTGGTTGGTACTTCAACAGTATGCAATCCATACACCTTGAAAAATTCCTCGGCTGAAGTTTTGGCAGTTCCCGTCATGCCAGACAATTTTGTATACAAACGAAAATAATTTTGAAAAGTAATACTGGCAAAGGTACGTGACTCTTTTTGAATAGCCACACCCTCTTTTGCTTCGATGGCCTGATGCAAACCTTCTGACCAGCGTCGGCCTGGCTGCATACGCCCAGTAAATTCATCAACGATAATAACCTCGCCATCTTTGACCACATATGCTTTGTCCCGAGCAAACAGAGCCTCGGCTTTGACCGCCGTTTCTAAATGATGGACATACTTCACACCCTTTTCACTATATATATCATTAATACCGAGTAATTTTTCCGCGTGATTAATACCCGCTTCTGACAAAGCAATCGAACGATACTTTTCATCTATCGTATAATCTGTTTCTGGAATAAGCTGTTTTGCAATAGTGGCAAAACGAACGTAAAAATCTTCAGCTTCGGTCGTCGGAGCAGAAATAATGAGTGGTGTACGAGATTCGTCAATTAAAATAGAGTCTACTTCATCCACGATAGCGTAATAATGTTCACGCTGGCGAAGCTGACTTTTTTGATATTCAATATTGTCACGTAAAAAGTCAAAACCAAATTCATTGTTGGTTCCATACGTAATATCCGCTTGATATGCTTCACTGCGACTACATGGTCGCAAGAATTCATCCGCTACTTTAAATGAACCCTTTTCATCTCGCTCTTTATCATCTTGAGCACTCGTGTGACTTGGATCGTATATAAAAGATAGATCGTGAATAATGATACCGACAGACAACCCAAGATAATTGTATATTTGCCCCATCCAAGACGCATCACGTTTAGACAAATAGTCATTCACCGTGACGATATGCACCCCCTTACCTATCAATGCATTCGTATACGCAGGTAAGGTGGCAACCAAGGTTTTTCCTTCACCTGTTTTCATTTCAGCAATATTTCCTTTGTGTAGCATCAACCCACCCATAAGCTGAACATCAAATGGTCGTAAACCGAGTGTTCGTTTTGCAGCCTCACGCACAAGAGCAAAAGCTTCTGGCACAATTTTTTCTAATAGTTCTTGTGGATTAGCACTCTCTGCTAGTTGTTTTCTAAAATCCTTTGTTTTAGCTTGTATATCCTCTGCAGACAAAGACGCATACTCACTTTCTAGTGAATTGATGTGCGCGACAATCGGCTGTACCTGCTCGATCTCTGCATTCCCCCCGCCAAATATAGTGCTGAAAAAACCCATAATACTGGGTATTATAGCACAAAAATCGATCAAAGGACATGAATATTTGGACAAGCTAGCGTATTTTTCTCTTCCCTGTCATTCGTGTGGAGACGAGAACATCGAAAGAGTGCTTTTCGATACGAGGGCACACTCGTGCATCATGTATTCATGAGGCGAAAGTGTTCCCTTTCATCGGAAGAGTACTTCCGATATAAGTGTTCCCTTACCCCAATTTCTAATTTTGAAACAATTTTAAATGATTTAATTTTTGAAATGAAAGAAATTATTTTTATTTAACTTTTGTAAAAAATACTTTTCTTTTTTATTTATTTTTATTCAAAGAAATTTTTTTAAAAATATTTTTTAAAAAGTTATCCACAATTATTTTTATTTTTTCATTGTATGTATTTTTTTTCTGCGCGATAATTACTACAGGTCGGAACGATAAAAAGTTTTGAAAAAAATAATTTATCGCAAACTTTTAAAAATAATTTTTTACGCCGTTGAGGCGCAAACATAAATACTATGGCAGCAAAAAAGAAGAAAGCAGCACCAA
>CAIQCQ010000003.1 GCA_903870365.1 uncultured bacterium
CATACTTCGAGCAATTTCTCTGTATCCATACCCTTTGTCTAACAAGATCTTGATTTCTAATCTATCGACTAACTTCAATTTTGGTTTTTTCGCCATACAAGAATGATACAACTGTCCTGATTCATTACGGAATGGATTATTGTTCGTTTACATGAGGTAAAAACACTATGGATGGCAACAGTAATGGTCTTGTGACCACTCACAATAGCCTTCCAGATACACTTCCGGAGGATGATTACACTCGGAGACTATTCGGATGCTTCCGTGAAGTCTTTGTAGCTGAAAATCAACCTCAACGAGCGGTGTTCTGGGTGGAAGAAGTGCGTGGCAACATTATCTTGCGACACGTTCGTAATTTGAATCGTACGCGCAAGATCGAAGATAACATTGTTGGCAGACTCGGAAACGATTTCGACGCGGTGAAAATCGCGATCGGTAATTATGCTTCCGGCTCGGCTACCACAACAGTTCGCTGGGAACTCTACGCGGACTTCGCACTTTCTCAACTCATCGAGCTTGGCAGGTTTGATTTTCATGATCTGCTACCTACGACGGACTTCTCTGATATTCCGAAACTGAAAGGAAAACTTGCTCGGGACTGGGATTTCGATTCCATTCTTCTGACTCACAAGTGTCTCCACTGCAACGGAATTTTCAACAGAAAATCAGTCCTATATGTTTCGCACTTCGCGTGCGAGCAATGTGGAAAGATTCCGACATGGGAACATGCTCGGGATACTATCGTGAGACTGATGAGAAAACACGCTATTCGTACAAACGCACTAACGGTGCACACGAGCGAGCGGAACGACAATGAGTTCAGAGTTCAGTATTTTGTGGATCCACTTCCGAACTCTGTTGTCTACTGGTGGATTACAAACCAGATGGCTAACTCGATCGAAGATCAAGGTTCAACTTTCTACGGCGACCAGCTCGAAACGTTGAACGCGCTGTATCGCGCAAGTCTTTTCCGTCTGATGCGTATTCCTTCCATTAGATCTGCCTTTGAGGAATACTTGAAGACAATTGATGATGAGGATTGGGAACTTTTCATGGGACAACTCACAAAGTTTGGTGAGCTTCTTGAAACCCCCTTCCGACAAAGAACGGAAAATCATCTTATTGGATGTTCGCAGGAATATGTTAGGTTTGCCCTGCCTCATCTGATTAACCGAGTCATCATGGGCCACGTTCTCGGCCCTCAACAAAAAGACACCATTATGGTGATGTAAAGGAGATAACGTGAACCAGCAACTGATCAGTTTTCCACCGCTTCCGCAACTTCCAGTCCAGATGCTTTCATCGTATGTAGGCACGGGACTTATCGAGCGAGATCTCATTCCTCGCTATCCGCAATTCAATCCGGAGCAAGCTATGGCCTATTGGCGAAGTTTGCATACCGCTGAACGCGCACCATTTCGTTGTCTCTTCTGGATGGAGCCACAAGGCAAAACCGGAAAGACTGCGATCGTCCGCTTTCTCTACGACTTTGAAGGCAAACGCCAACAGGTCGTTGGGAAGACACTCAATGATCCCGATGCGGTTAAACTCCTCATCGCCAACTCGCGAGCAGGATCTTTTCTCACTTCGATTCGCTGGGAACTCTATGCGGATCGTCAGTGCGAAGATCTCATCGACATGGGCCGGTACGACCAGTGGGATTTTCTCTCTGGTATCGATGAGAGCAAACTCGAATCTCTGAAAACTCGTGGCATCACGCCGACGGGTAATTGGGACTTCGACAACATGTTCTGGCCGAAAAACTGCAATGTCTGTGGTGCCTCTGTTTCGGTCAACTTCCATCTGTACAACATCGACAGCGTCACATGTCAGAAGTGTGCCAACCGGCCGTATCTCTCTTCCAGCATTCATCGTTATCTCGATGACGTCGAAGGTATGAACGATTTGGAAATGACGGAGTACGCTATCCGTCACACACTCGGTTGGATGTCCGACGTTAATGCCAAGTTCGGAAATGTTCGCAGGAGCATCGAAGACATCGGCGGAGAGCGGATCGAGAATCTCTGGAAATCAACACCTATGGCCCGAATACTCGGATCAGCGGGTGACGATCGTTTCAGATCGCTTCTCGAGACGAACACTGGACTCGACTTCGGTATGTTCAAAGCCTGTTGCGACAAAATGCAGAAGGCCTTGTCCGGCGCCGAACCGTTTCGCGAAGAACATAAAATCGCCATCGACTTCGTCCTTCGGACTGTTGAACTCTTACGGGTTCGACAGCTCACGACAGGCGAACACAAGTAGTACCTCGCACCATTCAATGGGCGCCATCTTCGGGTGGCGCTCTTTTTTATATACAAAGAAAAAAATACTTGCTATACTCAAGTCTAAACTCTGTATTTCAGCCGAACTGAAATACAGAGTGGGGTCACGGAGACAGTATGGTACTTATCTCCAACACCGACGTCGAAAGACTCCGCCCACGTACCAAACTCTTCTTGCGAAGTTCGGAAGTAACAAGTTGGGTGGGCATAACAAGAAATCAAAGGATCGGAGTGTCTCCGGTCGGTACGAAGTTCTCTCACAAAGAGGACTTTTTACTTATCAAAAAATCTATGCTAGTGTAGCTTCAATACCAATTTTATGGGTGCATCAAAATTCATTCAACAACAGAAAGAAATATACAAGCATCTCAAACCATGCCACTGCCCTGCTCTCAACGAGACAGTACATTTTAATTCAACAGGACTTAATCATATTTTATACAACAGACGACGACCAAGAAGTCACAATGAGCAACATTATAGAGCCGGACTCATTCCACACATCACAGAAGTTATAGAGAAAGCAACACACGCAATAGAGGTTACAAAGTCTACTGATCCATTAGTCATCACATGGAGTATTCAACATGCAGTTATAGATACAAAAGGAGACAAACAAACGGTCAAAGTAATTCTCGTAAAAGAGGGTGCAGGAAAAGTATACTTTTTAAGTGTGATGGCAAAAAGAAACAATACAAACGGAGAGAAAAAGGTACGAAAAAACCTAGAGGGTTAATTCTCTAGGTTACTTCGTTGTGCCCACTGCTCGCTTATGGATCCTTTAGCGAGGGAGGGGCTTGCGCCCATGGACACGCATACATTGTATACAAGCGATAGTGAAAAGTCAATGAGTTATAAACAGCTCAATTTTACATAGCCTTTCGTGCAACTGCTTCCACTTGAGCTGTACCAAGCCTCATGTAGTGTTCTAACGAGGATATGTTCTCGTGTCCACTCAAATAAGAAACACTGATTAAGTCTAGTCCTGTTCCAATCCATCTCTGTATCCGGCTATGGCGGTAACTATGTGGCATTAGTTTCCTTTTTATTCCGGCTTTGTCTCGAGCTTCGTTGAACCATCTTTGAGCAGTTTTTATACTGACACGATCTGAAAATTCACCACTATTATACAAACCCACAAAAAGTGCATTTCCTCTTTTGAGTTCCCACCTTATAGGTAAGACTTTGCACAGCGTTTTTCTTGTTTCTTCACTCCAAAAAAGTGTTCGCTCTTTTTTGGTCTTCTCGGTATCAATTCTAACTTTTTTATTGTCAAAATCTATATCCTCTAAATTGATACTGACCAGCTCGCCTATTCGACAGCCACAGTCCCACAAGATATTAAGCATCAGTCTTTTTTGAAGATCGCTGTAATTATTTTCTTCAAGAGTAGCGAGCATTTGTCTATGTTCCTCCTCCGTAATAGTCGGTCGAGGATTTGATTTCGCAAGTGGTACTTCAATTCTCTCATGCGAGATACAATTTACCTCCGGATTCCAGAATTTTATAAAGCAGTGAATGATATTAAAATGATGCTCTACGCCTTTTGGAGAATAGCTCAAATTTAAAACATTTCTGAACTTTATAATGTCTTCTCTTTTAACCTCTACTAACGGTTTTCTGACAATATCTCTAAACTTATTTAGAGAATTGCGATAGTCCCGTGCTGATGATTTTTTCAACCTTCCTCCCGTCTTGAATTCAAGAAACTCTTCTATGTGTTGTTCCATAAAAATACAAAACCCAGAGATGCTAGTCTCTGGGCTTGTACCTGACCCCATTTTATCAAGCAAGAGTATCCTGCTTAACTGTAAACAGAGGGGCTATTTAGATTATACTAAAAAATTCAGTATAAGACTAAAAACAAGACCATTGCTAGCATAAGGCGTCGAGCCTCATCCCTTTCGGGACAATGGATATATTAAATTAGTAACACCCACATATTACTCAATGACAATATGAAGTCAAGTTATCCCCACTTTCGCTTGTTGTGTCTGTCGCACAAGTTCTGTATACTTAGTGCATAAAATACTCGTGTGATGATAGAAATTCACCGAGTCTATCGTGATAAGTTAATTGTGCGACATGCTTCTATAGTACTCCCCTAGGGAAATCTATGAAAACTCTGAGAGAAATGTTTTTGTACAAATATGAATATTCACACTATTCCCCATCCACTAATCTCCGGAAAATAAAATCCACGCACCAACAACCCAATCTCTATTTTTACCGACTATTAAAAACACCCATTTTCCAAAACTCTCCATATCCCCTATTTTGAGAGATTTTAGGGGGATTAAAAAATAAAATTTACCTCTCTACGAGAGACTGCTTTTTTATTTTTTTCAAAAGAAAAAGCCCAACCACAACGGTCGAGCTTACATAACAAATCGGTTATGTTCGAAGTTCTACAACAAGGTTACTGAGAATGCTGCCAGTTCGTCCCAGGTACGAAAGTTCGCTTCTCGTCCCAGTTCTGTCCGAACGAGGTAGCGCATTTGCGCGATTCGATCATCAAGATGCGGAATGTCCGGCTCGGCAGGTAGCTGCTTTGCCATCTCCTCCAGCTGCTCCCACGTATAGCGCGAGCGGTTGATCCACCACGGAATGGTGGACGTTACGTTGTAGGCCCAGTGCCGACGGCAGGCTTGCTCTACAATATCGCGCATGGCATCCACTTTCGTGTTGCTGTGCGTCGCAGAGCGGTAGCGAAACGAACGGTTAGTTTGAAATGGTTTCGTATCTGGATACAACTCGATGTGAGCGGCAAACAGATTTTTCTCCACCTCAGGTGCGTACCGAGCAGGACGCCATCTTCCCGACTTGATGGTCAGGATATTGCGGCCATGCTTTTGCAGGAAACCGACCCAGCACAGTCCCTCGTACAGAGGTTCTGTCGGCAAGCCGATCATGAGAAAAGCGTGCGTGTTTATACCGGCATCACGAAAGTTTTGCAAAATCTGTTCATAGCCAGTCGGATGATTCCACTGCTTGTGGACTTGGAACAAAGTCTCCGGTGAAAGAGTCTCTAATCCAAGTTGTACCGATCGGCAACCCGCCTCATACAGCGATTGTGCTACTTTCGGATTCAGGAGATTATCCGTTATCGTCAGATAGCATTGCCACGTAGCGTCGTATCCGATTTTTCGGAGTTCCTTTCCAAGCTCAAGCTGATGCCCGACTGAGAAAAGTTCGTCCGTAATGTCGAATTTACGTGTTCCGAGAGACTGCATATTGAGTGCAATCTGTTTCGGAGAGACTGAACGTGGCTTCACGAGCGGCTCGTCATTGAGACGGCCATCAGCGAAGGTATCGCTCTGTCTCGCAATCGCGCAGTACACACAACCCATGGGGCAATGTGACTGTGTGTACAATGTGGCTATCGTTTCCGGCGCCCATTGGTGTACACAGCTGTCGAGAGACGGAACAGGAAGCGATTCAAAGTCCGTCGGACTTGTCGTCCGAGGATTCTTTACCACATCATTGCTGTTTCTCCAGATCGTACCTGTTGCGGTACTTGGATCGAGTGTCTCTGTAATCTTCTGCAGAGGTTGAAAACCCTCGGCATACACTACAGCATCGAGATGATTGAACAACTCGATGAACTCGGGATAGTCTTTCGGATCAGGCATTCTTCCGAAGAAGTTACCGCCGACGATGACCACACATTCCGGCAGAGCAGTCTTGACCATGGAGGCCAGAACCAGTCCGGGGAACAGTTGCCGTTCGTCGCCGATACTCACACCGTAGACATGCGGATTGAAATCCTGAGCCGCTGGAATCTCCACCTCGTTAAAGTATGGATACCAGAGATTATTCTCACGATCAGCAATCGCTTTCAGTGCGCCAGCGATCGTGCCGTCCTGATACTGCGACTGATATACCACGTTGTTGCGTTCGAAGCGGAACTTGTCCGAAGTCTGAATCGACTCGGACGTTCGCTCGAAGATTTTGCGCGCCTCATACAGTTCCTGAACATTACTGTCCGGTGACCTAATCAGCGACAAAGCATGTGAGACATCGACCTTATTCTGTGCAAGAAGCATATGTTCAAGTCCGATGATATGACCCCATCGTTGTTGCACATCGTGTCCATCCTTGCGGAGAACAGATGTGAGCAACGAGACACCACCTGGTGTATGCCAGATAGTTCCAGCTGGCGGGTATTGCAACATTACTCGACGCCGCTGTGCAAGAGCCACCATGCCGAGCATGGGTTCCTGTTTAATGGCGACGAGTTTGCGAAGCGACAGTTTGACGTGAGGCTTCGGATTTGCAGGCGTATGTTGTGGCCCTTCGACGAAATCTGAACCAGGGCGTTTCTTGTAAGAATAACCTGTATACAGAATATTAACGGACTCATGGATGGTGTACGTCCCATGTATTGGGATGAACTCGTAGTGTCCGTCTGCGAAATAGATCATCTGAGGTATCGGTTCACCATAATGGTTGACCGAGCTTGATGGCCAGTTAAGAGTGGATGCGCTCGTAACCTCTATATTAAAGAGGCTCAGAACACACAGAAGCGCGATGCAACTCAAAAACCTTTTGTTGTGTTTCAAGGTGCTACTCCTTTCGGGAGGTTTCCCGACAAGATTGTATCATGTTTAATAACTTTGTCAACAACAAAACTCCCTCGACTTTCGCCGAGGGAGTTTTGGGAACTAAAGTTAGTTTACGTTTTTGAGATTTGATTGGCTTGTGTTTGCTGTGGCCACCTGTGAGTCCATCTTACCCCAACACGCTTTTGATGAATTCCATGGGTCTGTACCGAACTTCTCATAGAGTTTTCGAGCATAGGCCATGTTTCCGTCGACAGAGTACAGGTTATAGTTCCCCTGGGTTGCAGTATCAAGGTGATAGTGTTCGTTGATTTGCATCACGCCCACATCCTGATTGTTTGCTTCACCACGGAAAACATTACCGTCTTTATCGAACTGACGAAATCGGGATTCACACCACGCCACGTTCACCATAATTGGTATATCAGAAAAGTATGAACGAACAGCTTGTTCGATATTCATCTTTTGATTGATCACCTCTTTTTTTGAACTTGTGTCAGTGATTTGAATATCCTGACTTGGTGCCTGTGCCACCTGGACTGGGCCTGGGACACCGGACACCGCTGAAAACACCATAAACAGACTAATCGCAGTAAAATTTAAAATAAGCGTATGATTAAGAGTAATTCTGGAATTCTGACCTGTTGGGAATGCGGCAAGTATGATGCATTAACTAACTTTTGTATGAGGAACTATGTCACTCACAAACAGAAGCCTTTAAAAACAAAAGCCAAACACAAGGTCTGGACTTCCAATATGGTAGCACAGTCGGGCACTAAAAGTCAAGCACTTTTTTTGTAAAACAACAATACTATGGCTCTGTTGAGCCATAGTATTGAGGATTGGATATGGGGTATTTTGAGGGTTTTGGGGTCATTCCGGGGCTGACCAGGAATCCACCCTCGTCATCATATGAACACGAAAATCCGGGATAGATGTTGCCTGGATCCCCGCCTTCGCGAGGATGACAGAGAGGGATTTCGATACCTTTTACTTCAAAACTGAGTCCAAAGCTTGTTCAAAGGCTGCTGTTGGTTGGGCACCAGCAAGGAATACATTACCATTTGAAAGCATCACCACATTTTGACCAGACTGTTCTGCTTGCTTGATAGTAGTGACATCTACATTGGTATCACTGTTTTTTACAATAGCAAAACTTGGAGTACCCTGGATACCGATAGAGCTACCCAGTGCTTCGTCTGCAGCCACCACAGCTTTTGTCTCATGATTGTCGAGACATTGATTAAACACCGTCATGTTCAAACCAATAGCACTTGCATATGACTTGAGACTGGTAACATCGAGACCAGTACCATCACCCTGACCTTTGGTATATAGAGTTTCAAAATATGGTTCAAATTGACCTTGGCGACTGGCACACTCTGCAGCTTCAGAAGAAATCTCGGCGTTTACGTGAATCTGAGTGAGTGGGAATTGTCGAAAAACAAGACGAATTTTACCAGTATCTATGTATGTTGACTTGAGGGTAGCAAAAGACTGCTGGAAAAATTGTTTACAATATGGACACTGGAAGTCACCAAATTCATACACAGTGACCGGGGCATTTGGGTTACCAATAGATGGCTGGTCTGCGCGGTCAGTCAGTTTTATATTTTGAGCAGGCAAGGCTTTTTGACCTGGTATCGCAGCACTACCCCCTACCCCACCATGTGTGACGATGAATGCACCTGCAATAACACTGATCGCTATCAGAATGCCTGCAATCATAACGCTCGATGCTACTGTATTATTTCCAAAAAAATTTGTAAGCTCGACTTTCGATTGTTTTACTTCTTGTTCTTCCATGTGTTTTTGTTTATTTAAAAATTAAACCCCGTCTGTCATTCCCACGAAAGTGGGGATGACAGAAATTACAGTCCTTCTCGCCGCAATTCCTCCACTTTTGCTTTGGCTGACTTGGACAACTTTTCAGGTATAACAATATCCACTTTGACCAAAATGTTTCCCCGACGACCCTTTGCATCACTACCGATTGGTACACCATTACCGGTGATTTTTAAAAACTGTCCGTGGCGAATACCCTCAGGGATTTTCATATTAACGTCGCCATCCAATGTCTTGATGACATACGTCGCACCAAGCAAAGCGTCGGTCAATTTTACCTTGAGGTCCATGACCAAGTCATTACCCTCTTTTCGAAACATCGGGTGCTTTTTAACATACACTTTTATATACAAATCACCCGGAGTGCCACCGGCCACCGCCTCACCTCCGCCAGACAGACGGATCATTTCTCCATTTTCAATGCCTGGTGGAATTTTAACTTTGATTTCTGATTGGCGCTTGAGTACACCATTACCTTTGCAGACATGACATTTTACTTTTGGTACCTTGCCACTACCCTTACACGTCTCACATGTTTTTGTGGTTTCAAATTGACCAAGAATAGAGCGTTTGACTTCACGCAAAGCACCCTTGCCGTTACAGGTAGCACAAGTCATCATCTCACTACCCTTTTCTGCACCACTACCAGCGCAATTATCACAGACAGACATTTTGTTTAGCAGCATGACACGATCCACACCAAAAACTGCATCCTCAAAAGAAAGTTCAATATCGACAGAAATATCCCTACCCCGAGCCTGTTGTCTGCCACGACCTCGACCGCCACCAAACACATCACCAAAGATGTCTCCAAGATCAAATTCAAACTGTGCTCCATTGCCACCTTGCGTAAACTGAGAGAAATCAAAACCATCAAAACCTTGGCCACCAAAACCACCGCCGTATCCCCCACCCTGTCCCCCACCCCTGTTGTAAAAATCATTTGCATTTGCCCCCACAGAGCCAAACTGGTCGTACTGTGCACGTTTATTTTCATCTGACAATACCGAATAAGCCTCGTTTAATTCCTTAAACTTTTCTGCGTCACCACCCTTGTCTGGGTGATGCTTGTGCGCAAGCGTTCGAAAGGCTTTTTTGATTTCATCCTTTCCCGCTGACTTCCCTACCCCCAAAATGTCATAATAGTTTTTTGCCATCTCGTTAGAGTTATATGTAATAAATTATAATTAAATACAATGGCAGCTCCCCTCAAAATTTTCTCATGCTACAAATTATTTGTAAAATTCCAACAGGACCATGTGGGTATATTAACATATTTTCAAAATATCAAAAAGTAATATATTAAGATACACGAACTTTCAGATTTGAGGCAAGATCTAGGCGAAAGCCGATTCAGACTCGGAGACGTATTAGATATACGGCGGAGAGGATGAATTAAGCTTTCAACAACGATGTTGCCCAAATGTGGAAGTTCTACCAATCACTGTCACCACTATCGACGGCGCGCCAGAGATACCAGCAGGCAACAGTACGGTACGGCGACCACACCTTGGCCAGTTTTTCCATTTTCTTTGCACCAGGTAAACTACGCATCTTGAATACTTTTTGAAAGCCTTTTTGAATACCCAAGTCCCCTGTCGGCAACACATCTGGTCGATGCAAGGTAAACATCAAAAACATATCTGCTGTCCACCGACCAATACCTTTGACTGCAATCAAATGTTCGCGGATGGATTCGTCTGTCATTGTTTCAAAATGTTGCGGATCAACCGTGCCATCAAGAAATTTTTCTGCTAGATCACGAAGGTACCCCGTCTTTTGTCCTGAAATCCCCACACTTTTAAATTGTTCACTTTCTAACTTTAAAACTAATTTTGGTGTGGGTTTTTTGTTTGTAAACAACACATGGAAGCGAGCCAAAATAGTGCCAGCTGCTTTGCCAGACAGTTGTTGGTAAATGATTGAACGCACCAACGCTTCAAACGGGTCAGCTTGATTGAGATCTCGTCCTTCATTTTTCAAAAAATCCGGTCGCGGCGAAGCATCAATAACTTTCTTCAAGCGTTCATCTTGGCTCAGGTGCGTAATGGCTTTGGTGATGTCTTGGGATTTCATATTTTGATTATAACAAAATTTCCTGAGATTATTTTTTACTAAATCAAAAAATAATGATACAGTTTGAAAGTATTTTGGCATTATCGTCTAATGGTTAAAATGGGGGCTTTGAGAGGTGAGGTTGGGATGGGACCCAACCGCAAGACCTGTGATAGTTTTTTATGAATGAAACGAAATAAAAAACAGAACAGGTGTACTGCTCCTGTAAGGAGCAAAACGGGTTCATAAAATTTAGTTGATTAATTGGCCTTATCGTCTAACGGTTAGGACGGAGCCTTCTCAAGGCTCAAATCCGGGTTCGATTCCCGGTAAGGTCACCAAGTCTGATTTTGTAGGTGTAAATGTCGAAGATAGCTTGAAAACATAGGACAATTTAGGTGTTCCACTAACTATTTCTTGATAGGTAGGCATTTTTTCGAATACCAAGTTGAATAGATCACCTTGAATGCTTAAATCCTTTGGGTTTAGGAGGATTTTTGCTGGGTGTTCCATTATTGCTTTCACTTCACGGATATAAGATTTGATATCATCCTCATCGATCTCTATTTTGGTTCGTACCCCTTTGGCCTTGTTGATCTGAATCTCAAGGTCTTCTATCTCACGCTCAAACTTTTCTCGTACAATAGCACTTTTGGTTGTCTCAAGGGCTTCCATTTTTGAGGCTTGCTGAGTTTTAAGGTCTGCAATACTCTGGTGTATGTTTCCTGATTGTCTCACAACCTCCTTTTCCCGCTTTCTGTATTTATTCAAAAGTGTAGCTTCGAATCCATCAAGGAGTTCTGGCACAAACTCTAAACTGTCAATATATTTTTTTACCGCGGTATCAAAGTCATTCTTGGGAATGCCTAGATATTTATGCTTTCGTGCACAGTGATAAACTGGAAATCCTTTTTTTGATTTACCACTCGGGGAACTTCCAAGAAATGCTTTATTACAGACTGGACAGAGAATACACTTGTATGGAAATAATGGGTTGTTTTTCATTCGTCTTTTACCATCTGTTCCAAATCGTCGGCCTTTGACCAGTTCGAGACTCCCGTCAGGATTTTGCATTATGGCAAGTTTACCTTGATTGGCACGGTTAAATGTCTCAATTGAGACAAGTCCATCATATTGAGCTCTGACAGGTTTGTTATGTGTCCATTTTTCACATAGCACACCTGCGTAGATGGTATTTATGATAACAGTTTGTAGTTGTTTGATTGTAAGTGGTAATCCACCTGTGCGCCCGATTATTTTCTTCTTATCTTTACTGTATTTATTTTGAAATGCTGAATGATAGCCCATAGCATTCACTCTCTCTACTATTTTTTGATCAGATAGCCCTTGTGCCCTGAGATCAAACATCGCAACATAGAACCCTGCACGATCTTCATCAGGTACTTGGATTGTTTTATGTTTACCATCTACGAATATTTTTTTATTCTTATATCCGTCAGATGGCCGTCTGGTACGGTATCCTTGTTGAGTAAGTCTGACTTCTTGACCAATCATTCTAGTAAGAATACCTGTTACTTCTTGTTGTGCGACGGTAGCAAGAACACCCTCTGTGATAGCACTTGGTTCATATTTACTCCAGGGGTAACTCATACCTACATCCTCTAGTGTGTTAATTGATGGCTGGATAACACCATTAGTATCAACCATTGTTACATGGTATTTGGCGAGCTCAGATTTCATTCTCTCATACTCACCATTACCTGCCCGAGTCGCTCGATCAATGGACTTGAAGACATAATAACTCACCAGACCAGGATGTGATTTTATAAAAGTAAGGATTGCCTCAAAATCCTCTCTATCAGTTTTTCTACCAGATATTGCAGTTGACCAGACTTTTCCATTAGGAACAATGTTCCATCCTTTATTTACAGCGTAGGCTCTGATTGATTCTTCCTGTCTCTCGAGACTTTCTCCTTCAGTTTGCTTGAGAGAGCTCACTCTGCATTGGACTACACAGTTCTTTTCCATTTTTATTTTCTCCATCATATATTTCTTCTACTACATTATGCGCTTTTCTGTTATAAAGCCAACTGTCAAATATCACATCTGCCATTTGGTCAAAAATCACTCGGATCTTTTCGATCTGTTCGTCTGAATATTTTTGTGCACCTACTCCAAGTGATTTTTTGAAATCATCGAATGATAGTTCTGTATCAGAGTATGCAACAATCTTTTTTGGGTGTTCCTCATTCACCCATTTAGTGTATAAATATAAGTGCTACAGCAGATATACAGCAAAGCTACGGCAACATGGGAAATAAATCACTAAATCTCGAAGACTATGGATAATCTATCAACAGTAGCTATGGTGTGCTTTTATATTTCTTGATTTTTATCTTTTTTCCTAGTCCATAACCTTCTCCTTGAATACTTTCGATAAAATCATCACCACTAAGTCCGAACGCTTGGTTGGCTTTTTTTCTTAGCTTAGAAATATCAGTAGCTATCGTTCGAGGGGATGTGCCCAAATGTCTGGCAAACTCATCAGTTTTTGTAAAACCCTTATTCTCTGAGAACCATTCCAAAATACGATACTGGAGTGCTCCCGATGTAAGTTCCAATCTGCAATCTTTGCCGGCTATTTGCGAAGTTAACTCTCGAGCATCGAGCCAAAATATGCCTGAATCATCAGCGACACTTACACTTTTTTCAGAATATTTAATCCACCAAAATACATCTTCAATGCCACTGCCATCGGAATCGATATTGTGAACTTCTCTCAGGAAATATTGATCATGTCTGTCTTCTTCATATTTAAGTTCTTTTAGCTTAAATCTCCCTTGGGTGAGTTGGTCTAAGTTAGCAAGTAGAGAAAGCACCTCATTTGTTTCCATATCTCTCGCAATCAATGGATAGTTTCTTTTTAGGTCATACCACATGTAAAACTGGAGAGATATTCCATCCTTTAATTCACCTCTTTTTTTCAATTTTTCCACCCTATTTTCTAGGATTTCTAGAATAGCTTTCTGGGCCAACTCCTCATTTGTCATATACCACTAATCGTATCATTTTTATTTGAGACTTTATACCCACGGCTCGCTATGGTATTATGTAATCACAACTGAATAAGCAGTAGCCTAAACCAGCGAGCAATCTCTGGCATGGTGAAAATCCGGTAAAAGATAAACAACCCAACATATAGGGCTACTTTTACCGGTCTCTGCGGGAAACTGCAGATGGAGGCTTCGGCTTCACCTATGTGTTGGGCTTTTTGTATACCAACTATTTTTATGGACAAGGAAGACAAATCAACATTTCACTTACAGTTCGCCCATCTTTTCTTTTTGATACTTATTTTTGTTTGTATCGGCTATTATTTTTTCAATCAATACCAGAGTTCTCAGAATGTCCTCATCGCTGCTCAGCAACAGAAAATTGATACTACGGATCAACAATTAAAAGCT
This sequence comes from uncultured bacterium, assembly GCA_903870365.1. Classification (GTDB taxonomy): domain Bacteria; phylum Patescibacteriota; class Minisyncoccia; order Phycocordibacterales; family DATDWN01; genus CAIQCQ01. The sequence goes on from CAIQCQ010000003.1 coordinate 14,173, forward strand.
GTACAAGAAGAGGTCTCTCAGGCTCAACAGTCAAACCAATCTACAGTGGATGATTCCACTATTGCTGCTGAATGGCAAAACCGAGTTGCAAAAGTCATTTGCACTTGGAACTACTCAAACGGTGAGACATACTCTGGTCTACAAGGTTCATCTCTTTTAATAAACTTGTCTGGTTATGGATTGGTTGCCGTCACAAACAAGCATGTGGTAACTGACAGTACCACTGGTAGTCCACTTGCTCCTAACACCTGTACAGTAGGAGTTTATGGGGTTGGAGCGCGTACAACAAATCTCAATTCTAGTCTTGATGTAGATACGACTCCAATCCATTCACTGCGTGATTGGGATGTGGCATATATTTCTTTAGATGATACACACGCAAGCCAGCAAAGTGATAATAGCGTTTTCGACAAATCCGCTGCAGCACCTCTAAAAATATGTACCGACAATGAAGCACGTGTGGGAGATAAATTGATCGTCTTGGGTTACCCCGCAATCGGTACTGATCGAGGCATCACTGTGACGGACGGCATTGTTTCAGGAATTGAATCCGATTATTACGTTACCTCTGCAAAGATTGATCATGGCAATTCTGGAGGCGCAGCCGTGCTTGTAAAAGATGACTGTTATTTGGGTATACCAACATGGGTAGAAAATCTGGGTGGATTCGAATCTTTAGGGAGAATCCTCAAAGCGAGCTATATTCTTGGAAACTGAGAGGGAGATTATGCCACACGAAGGCTCACAAAGCCCACACGATTGCTCACGTTCATACTATTTTTAAATAAGGTTACTAAGGTCGAATAGGTTCATATTCACTCTCATCCGCCATAAAGCTCGATGCAGATCTGTGATTCGTCCACAGTGGGTTATTGGCCAGCAATATCTTTCTCTTTCGCATACCTCTGACATATCCCAATCGACAGCATTTTCTGCACAGTGGAGACTCGAGTATGTTGTATTCATAGAGATATTTTACTCGTTCCTCACACCCATTACAGATAAAGTAGAAAAGGTATGCCTCTCTATTCTTGAGATTCGAGGGTACGTAATCCACCTGTTGCTCATGCCAGTATGGCATACCGCTAAAGTCACTGATCGATTTGAAAGTAGTGTTTTTTGGGTTATTGAGCAGTTCTTTGATTCTCAAGGCATCAAAGGCGCTATTTATCTTAGGAGGATAGGTCTCTTTCTTGGACAGCTCGAGTATAAAGATACGAAGATATTCTGTAATATCTTTTCTAGTCATTCCATCCAGTATTTCTCTGTTTTTATGTGAATATGTCATGGGGAGAGGGAGGAATACGCCAAATCGCTACAAATCGTTAACAGATGGTCTCAGATATTGACCTTTTTAATCTTTGCGTCAGTAAGGAATCGGGTAAGTTTTCTATTTTCTTGTCCGCCTTTTGGTACACGCCCGTAAAACTTTTGATTACCAGTTCTTTTTGTACAGTAAGAAATATATAACTTATGCTTTGCTCTAGTCATTGATACATAAAGCAATCTTCTTTCATCGCCAATAGATTCTGTATCATTCCTACCAGGAAGAAACTCATCCTCTGCTCCCACAATAAAACACACATCGAAGGTAAGGCCTTTTGCTTGATGCATAGTTAAAATACTTACAGAGTTAGGAGCAGTTTCTTGCTCAATCATTTCTGATGATGTACTCACACCCTTTACGAGTTTGTCTATTTTATCTGCCCCAATCTCAGTAGCAAGTTTAATAAAATAGGTTTTTATTGCCTCCTTCAATGATTCATCCGTTATGTAATCAGTGGTTATTTTTTCTATTAGTACAGGTACATCTTCAATTGATTTAAGATTATTGAGACGATCATCGATTTTTTTCAAGAATACACTTATTTTTTGACCTGAGGCAGGAAGGATTGAGGGATTATTTTTTATCTCTTGAAGCGCCACATCAAGTCTGACACCTTTTTCAGAAGAATATTTCCATATATCTGATAGACATTTTTCACCTAGTCCATTTTTTTCTAATTCAATTAATGTTCTTATGGCTAATGCATCATGTTCATCAACAAGTAAACGTAAAAGTGACAATGTGGTTCGAAACTCTTTTGTACCTGAAAGCTCATCTTCTAGGGACGCTGAGACTGAGACACCTTTTGATATAAGTTGTGCTTTTATAGGCCCTAATATCGCACCACTTCTAGAGAGAATCACGATTTTTTCTGCTGGTATACCCTCATCTATTAGTTGTTTAATTTTTGCTGCAACTATAGAGGCTTCTTTGTCTTGATCGGCACACTGAATAAGTACCACTTCACCATCTTCTGCGTCATCACGAGGTTTTGTCATTTTAGGTAAACGTTGAGTATCTTGGTTCGCGACAAACTCCGCCTGTTGAAGAATTGTTTTATCACATCTATAGCAAGTAACAAGCTGTAATCGTTCGGCATTTTCATAAATCTCCGGAAACTGTCGAATACCGACGGGGCTTGCATATCGAAATCCGTAGATACTCTGATCGTCATCTCCAACAACAAATATTTTTGCACCTTCTACAGATAATGAACGGATAACTGATAAGTCACACGCATTAAGATCCTGGTATTCATCAATAAGTACATATTTATATTCATTGTCCAATTTAAACTCATTATTTTGATCCAAAGTCCTTTTTAGTTTGTATACAAGCTCTGCTCGAAGTGTTTCTCCGTATACAGTTTTATGTTGCTGAAGCGCACCAATAAACTTTGGATTTGGAAAAGAATCAATCCAGCCAGCTTCCTCTGCTTTTAGAGTTTCCCAATCCGCGGATAGACGACTAATCAAATCTTGCACTTCATTTATATGAGAAACTTCAAGTATTTTTTTCAAGTCTTCTTGGATAATATTTCTTTCTTCCCAATCATCGGCTATACGTACAGGTCGAGGTAATTCCTCAATTGTATTTGAATTGAAAAGGATTTGCTTCAAGGCAAAAGAATGTAGTGTTGATACCACAGGTGTCTCTAAATCATGGGGTTTTAATACTTCAGCTAAATCACGACGAAGTTGTGCAGCTGCAAGTCTGGTAAATGTTAAAGCAAGAATATCTTTCGGGGCAACTTTCTGTTTAAGGACTAGCCAAAGCACTTTACGGGTAAGTACGTGAGTTTTACCCGTTCCCGGCCCAGCAAGAAGTCTGGCATGTGTTGTTACATGCTCAATTGCTTTTCTCTGATCAGGTGTTACCCCCTCAAGAATACTATTACTGATTTTATCTTCATTTTCCATATTTTATAGATATATTATATCAAAAATCTGACATTTTTTGAATAGAAAAAGCTCAACCAAGAACAAAGATAATGCTTGACATAAGTATCTAAATAGTGTACCATTCTACATGGAAAGTGAGTATACCTCACCTACATTGTTAAATCCAAATCCTACAAGGAGAGTAGAATGAAGTGGCAAAAGTTTGAACAGATTTTGACAGAGAACCCGTGGATCCAGTATCACATTGGATCTCCATGGCTCAGGTCGCTTCCTGCGAACGTTCCTGCTGATGAAGCACGGAAACAACTCAGGGAATATGTCCGAGTTCACGTGGACTACATCGCGTTTCGTCCATTCGCTGATCTCAATTTCAACTGGACTAACCGCGAAGAGTACACGGAAGTCCCTCATCCCACGTACCGGAACATGAAGTTCTGGCGTGGAACTCGTCGCGACCTAAGCATTCGATTCCACATCGAAGGGCCGGATCAGCCGTTTGAACGCCTTCGCTATGTCGACTCACATGTCGGCAAGGAGATGGTTTCCATCGCTGAGTGGCACAGCAAATACTGGGCTAAGCAAGGTTGTGCTCTTCGGATCGGAGCGGTCGTTGCGATTGAATCACAAAGCAATGATGTCACCAAGTTCAGTCGGCAGCGATTGGAGATTTATCCATTTCCTGCCGACTGGGATCTCGCGGGCATGATGGGATTTGCGGCTTAGTAGTTCTTTCTTGGGCGACAGAACATCGTCGCCCCTGATTCTGAGTTCATCGAACGTATGGTGACCGAGAGTTAGAAAAGGAGTTCTTTACATGTACAATCACGCACCTGAAAACTACGTTTGCCCACTCTGCCAGATCGCTCGAGGTGAAGTCACCTCACGGGGATCTCAGGAGGAAGCTGTTATCTATCGTGACGCTCGCGTTACGGTATTCATCGCAGGCTGTTGGTGGCGATCAAACCCAGGGCACGTCATCGTTGTGCCCAACATCCACAAGGAAAACATCTACGAGATGTCTCCTGGTCTTGGAGGTCACATCTTTGATCTCACGAGTCAGGTCGCACGTGCTCTGAAGACCACGTATTCCTGTGATGGCGTAACTATTCGCCAAAACAACGAACCGGCCGGCGGACAGGATACATGGCATTATCATACGCATGTCATTCCGCGCATGACTGACGATCACCACTACGACAACCTGCACAACACGTACTGGCCCGACATGGACGAAAAGCGTCCATATGCGGAGAAGCTCAGGGCTTTCATGCAGAAATAGGTTCAACTGGGGCGACAGAACACCGTCGCCCTTCCATCAAAGTTTTCTTTTTCAAGAATGTTTTGATGGGAGTAAAAACCCACCCTCAACTTGCGGGTAGCAAGAAATCTTTGACAAACAGTACAAGGAGAAGTTGATATGAAATACGGAAAGGTTACACTCGGCCAGATCGAGGCTCTCATCAACAAGATTGGTGGTGAGTCAGCAGTGATGGAAGTGTTACGTGGAGCTCTCACAGTGGTCACGGGAACACCTAAGTGGTTTATCGGAGATGACGGACTCGTCCGTTTCTCGCTGACCGCAGACGGTACCAGTGGCCCTGATTGGAAAGTTCGCCTTGAGAAAGGTGGTTACTCAGTTAAGTCAACGAAGCTCAATCAGATTATGTTTGAGCCGCGGAACTTCAAACCGACAACCGCCCCTCGAGAACTGGTGATTTTGCCAGGCTCAGCCGTTTCAAAAGGAAGCGGAGGAGTCTCGGTGACAGAAATGTACGCCGAGGCACGACGTCGTGGGTTCAAAAGACCCAATTCCGAAGTCGGCCCACTCATGCGCGAATTGTTTTCGCAAGACGACATCGCTGCGCTTGAGTTGCACTCCATCTTCATCGGCCACAAACCGATTGTCGATGAGGGAGAAACTGGTGTGTACAACTGTAACTTCTACATGGATGATCGTGCTGGTGGAAAGTGGATGAGTGTGTTCCCGAGAACAGACCATACCGAACAACTCCGCGACAACATTGGTTACGTTTTCGAAGTTCCCCGCGAGAAGACGAGATAGGAGAACTTATGTCAAAACAGAAAGACTCTCCTAAAGTACCGTTCACCTTTCGTCTCGCTCCCGAAAAGCTTGCTCGATTGCGTGAACTGGCTGAGCAAATCGGTAGCACCCCGTCGCAGTTGATGGAAAAAGCGATTAGTGAATCATTGGATCGCTGTACCGTCACTCCTCCAGTTCAAAACACTGGTGAAGAAGTTCATTTAGACTCGAGTGATATTCAGAGAGTTGGGCCGGTAGTGGAAGCCATGGGAGTTTCCATACCAGTCTCACTCTTTCTGGAGATCGTGAGAGTCCAGAGAAGTAAGTAACAACCGCCCAGCAACGCGAAATCCGCAGTTGTTGGGCGGATTTTGTTTATATATTATTAATTATTCTATTACTTATAGGGTATGGAGAGTGAATAGCTTTTTTATTTTAATCCCTATGAAATATGGCTTAACTGCGTAAGGAGAGAACTCAGATTTATGCTCTGTGACACTCGTTTCCAGTTTACGACCATACTTTCCAAGGTGTTCCATTTCAGGTAGACTGGGCTCACAAACGGAAGTGAAACGACTTTCAAGAGCTTTGAATCCATTTCTACACTTGTATTGCAACGTATTTTGCGATAAAGAAAGTTCGGAAAAGATAATACGGATAATCTCTGCCTTTTCGTCTGAATTAGCGTATTCGTAATAGGTTGAGCCATATTCTAAGAGTTCGGAAAGTTTTACCACATCACTGATCACAGCGTTCATAGCAAGGTCAGAAATCTGCTCATCGTCTTGGAGTCTGGTAATTTGAGTAGTCAGTTTGGTTTCCTCTTCCATGTAGGTCACAGGTGAATAGACACCACTTTTAAGTAATGGTAGTTTGTTTTCTCGCAAGTATTTCAAGTCATCTCGGATTTTCTTTTTCTCACGATCATTGTTTTCTATTGTGGTCAGACGTTTTTGTTCAAATAAAACAATGTCAGTCGTCTTTGCCATGTCCAGTTTTTCTAGCTCGTCTTTGGTGAATGTCAGTTTTGAGATAAGCTTACCCATTTCCGTTTCAATAAAATTGAGGTTGATATTTCTTTTTGTATTCGTACAGCCTTTGACACATCTCGCACCAAAATACAGAATTCCTTTTCGGGTATAGGGAGTATAGACACGACCACAATCAGCACAACGAGCGAAGCCACGATGAAGCAGTGGTAATTTATCCGCATACCGCGTACTCACATTTTTGGAATGCAATTTTTCTTGGACAGTGTTAAAAGTTTTGTCATCTATCAGTGCACTGTGACTAATACTTTTGACATACTCACCATTGTTTCCAAATGTTCTACCAGTATAAAACGGATTGGTCAGAATTTTATGCACATGCCCCAAGGTCATTGATCTTGCAATGGCTTCGATATGTACTTCCTCTCCATCTTCTGCCAACATTTCCGCCTCTGTTCGTTTTCTCTTTGATGGCATACTGGTCAATCCTTGCTTATTTGCCCAGACAGTCAGATCAGATAATGCCCAGTCACCAGTCGCATACATTTCAAAGAGTTTTTTAATAATAGGTGCTCGAATCGGGTCAAATGGCTTATGATCCATGTTTCCCTCGTTCAAGTAACCCACAGGGGCTTTATGGGTCACTACGCCTCTCTCACGGAGGTTATGAGTGGCTAGTCTCACTTTCTCACTCGTTACTCTCGAATGGTGTTCAGCAAACATGCCATCAATATCCATGTGCAACGCACCCGAGCTTGTCGTGTCGTATGTGGCGTAGACAAATTTTACATCCACTCCATTTTTCATGAGCTTACCAAGCAAAGTATTATCTGCTTTATTTCGACTCATACGATCCCAACACAAACAGATGATGCCCTTGAAATATCCTTTGCTTAGAAATTGAGATAACTGTAAAAACTTAGGACGATCAATTTCGTATTGGACAAGCCCCTCTTTGGTAAATGACACCTCATTGTTTTCTTTGAAGCCGGAATGTTTTTCAGAGATAATGCCATCCACACAAAAGCCGGACAGAGTCAGTGGAGCAATCGGTAGTTTTTCTTTCAAAGCAAAACGGACATTTTCTGCTTTCTGATAGGTAATGGAATTTTTCTGATTATCCGGTTCATCGGTACTCTTGCGAATGTAGACAAGGTAAAAATCTTTGTACATGCCAGTAGCAATATCTTTCAGTATGTCATGTTCTAGTTTCATTCTTTTTAGTGGGTGGAATTATCCGACCATCCTTGATTATATACCCCTCGGAAAGCAATCGCCTACGAATCTTTGCATATACACTACCAAGCTCGTACAAGGAGTCAATCGTCTCTTGAGAAAAAGGAGACACCACCACTGTTTTTGGAAGTGTCTTTTTACTCATAAATTTTACGAACAATATCCTCAACGTCAGTCGTACGAGGCAAACGGTAATCTTGTTTTTTGACAACACCCTCATACCGGCTGTCATATTCACGCTCACTCACGATATGTTTTTTCGGCAATACGTCATATATCTGATTGACCCATGTCTGATCGAGAAAAGTTAAGGGTTTGAACAATCCATTACTCGAAAAATATCGTTTCTTACCATCCATACGAGTGTCCTCGAAATTCTTGGACATATACTTGGTGATGTACGAAGCAATATTTTTGACTCGTCCCAGTTTCTTAATCTTGATATATCCCTCGCCCCAAATACCTGCCATCGTATCCGCCCAGATAAATTTCAAATTGAAAAAGACCAAATGATAATGGATGACACCATCCCGAGTTTTATCTTGAAATTCTGGTACACCAACATATTTCAAAAATCCTTTTTTCTCTCCAATGATTTCATAATTCAATCGCTTGAGGAATTTTGCCAAAACATAATTAGCTTGTTTAATATCTCGGACATCGTCTTCAAAAGTCAGAGTGAGAAAGATGGGAATGTACGCTTTACCATTATCCTTAAACCAATACCAGATATTGCAGTTGACCAGACGGATGAGGTAGGCTTTTGCCCGAATCATACTTCTCCGGCGAGAATCAATTTTCTGTAACTCTTCGGAACGTAACCGAGATTTCTTCTGTTCCTCTGTCTCATCATCGGGGATGATAACTTCTGGCTTGAACTTCTTGGGTAAGGAAAAATCATACGCATGAGTTGCTCCATCGTAGACACTCACTTCTACATGTGAGCCAGAAATTATGATCTTTTTATCAGTAAATTGCATGTTATTTTTCTCTCTATCTATGCTTATTATCAAGTCCAACAGGACTCGCTTCGCTCGTCCACCCGTCCCCGCTAAAGCGGGGTGCGGGAAGCCCACATATCGAAGCGAATAAACTCGTTGGATTGATGAGGTAAGTCACAACTGCATTCCAAAGTGCCACAGTGAGAGTGAGTGGTAATCTCGAGTTTGACTATGAAGACAGAAGAGCTGGGAGGGAGTGGTGATACTTTTTTAGGTACGCGAAAAGACCCCGTTGTGTATCAACGAGTGATGGTGTGACGTGAGGAATTGTGCGTACGGAGTAAAAGTAAAACCACCTTATTCAGGTTTTCGGGACACAAAGAATATATGGGTGGTGTCTCATGGTTGGTGGATTAGACCTAATCCATGAGAGTGACCGAACGCACTAATTGCCACATAAGTATATGCCTCTCAAAAATTCGCACAACTTGACTGTACTCGAGAATGGAATGGTGTAATGTTTTTGGAAAAATATGGAAAATTGAGCTTAATGTATACAAAGTGATTAAAATAATGTACAGTAATTCCAATATGAATCCTTTTTCAGCATGGCTTAAATACTGCAACGAGAAGCAACTCTTTGAGGAACTTTTATCTGACAAAATCGGACTGTTAAATATCAGCAAAAACACAGGTACTCAAAAGATACTCGATGTCGGATGTGGTTCAGGAGAAACATCGACAAGAATTCTGAATGTCTTGAACAAACGAAGTATTCCTTTTGAGTACACAGCCCTTGATCCATTTCAAAAGAACATTGATGCTTTCAAAATAAAAATGGGAGAGCTTAGTATGAGTGATATTAAATACGTTCTATCTACATTTGAGAAGTACGAGGCTTCAAAGAACACTTACGATTTATTGGTGGCATGCCAAGTCTTGTACTATTTCGATGATATAAAAAGTATGATTGAAAAAATGCTAGATATGGCAAAAGAGACAATCATTGTTCATCATGGTTCAAACGGTATCCATACATTCCATCAAAAATTCTTACCGTATGTGAGAACGACAGACCATATTATGTCTACATATTCAGAAGTTCAGAATATGCTTGATGAGATAAATTCAGACGGAAAATACAAAATTCAATTCTTCAAATTTGTCTGCCAAGTAGATATTAAGGCATGTAAAGATGAGAATTCAGAAGATGGTAATAACCTACTCACATTCTTTTTAGGTAAGGATATTTCAGAAATTCCGGTTGATGTGAGGAAAGAAATGCACAACTATTTTAAACAGAATTACGATAAATACATGGAACATGATCAGGGTGTATTTTTTGTAACTAAAATTTAAGACAAATCTCTATGAAAAATACTGAAGTAATAAAAATAGATGATAAAGAAAATGTACTAGCTTTCATAAATGATCCTGTAAAGTTAGGTGAAATACTAACTGGCATTCTCGCTTCTGAAAAGAAAGAGTGGCTTTTGTCGGCTGGCAAAGTTTTTCAAGCTTCCCTAAAATTCAAGTTACTTACTCAATTAGGTCGAGAACTTAAAGAATATCGTGAAAAAGGAAAAATTAAAGAAGACTATTTTGCTACAAATAATAATCAAGCTTCATTCAATGATCTTTTGAGTTTTATAGACGAAGAAGTGCCAGACGAAGAACGAATGAAAGCAATGAAATCTATTTTCTTAAGTTCGATTTCTACAGATGTTACCGAAGAAGATGAGAAACTGGCTTATGAATTTATGCAAATCTGTAAAAAACTATCTAGTGGAGATATATTAGTGCTGAAGGCAAATTTTGAACTTGTTACCGGTAAGGCACGTCACGGTATTACTGTTGATCCAAATTTTAGCGGTTCTGCTGATGGTTGGCTTGATGTTATTGCAAAGCAAATCGGGCACAATCTTCCTAATCTTGTTGAGGCTTACGAAGAAAATCTAATGAATTTAAAACTTGTTTCAAAAAGAGTATATGGTGATCTTTCTGGATACAGAGCAACTCCGCATTTTCGACTTACAACCTTTGGCTATAAGTTATGTGAATTTATAACGAGGTACCCATAAAATAAAGAAAGCAGTCACTCCTCTTGAAATGACTGCTAGTATTGAAAACTGACGATTGTGTAAAGCCCTTCTCAATGTCCGAGTTTACCTTCTGCCCAAAGACCATACAGACCATCAAGGCGAAGTTTGAGTTGGACGATCGCACCGACCTCTTCCATATCCACCTGCCCAGTCACCGAAGTCTTGAATTCTGCCACTCGAGTCCGACCCTCGATCTCCTCTTTGAGTTGGGTTATTTCGGGAGGTGGCGGAGTTCGTGACTCTGCTAACCTCATAAGATTAAGAACAGCCTCCGGCTCCATAAAACGCATTGCCATAGTTGACCTCCGAGGATATAAAACCATATTTAAGTTACTATTGCAAGCAGAATAAAAATATGCTTTAATCTCTTCCAGAAAGAGGTGACCCTTGAAGATAGTCCGTGGAAGTACACGCGTCGTTCTACTTTTTGGGAGCTTTGTTTTAAAGTTTCCACGCATTAATTCCTTGTTGGGAATTATCAAAGAAATCCCGAAACTTGTTTTTCAGGGTCGGTGGAAATTCATTCCCAATATCACAAGTAGGAGATTACATTGGTTTCAGAAAGGTATACGGCAGAACGTAACCGAACGCCGTTGTTGGAAATCCTGCCATGCACCATTTCTTGTCCCTACGTATCTCTCACTAGGTTTTATTAATATCCAAAAAAGGGAGATTGGGAATGAGCTGAACTGGGAAGAAATGAATGTTCTCATTAACAAAATGGGTGATGTGACAAAAAATCAAGTCTATACGATTGATCCACATTGCTTCTCTCCGAAGAACTTTCTCAAAAATGCTTCTGGATATCGTGTGTTTGATTACGGCGACAGCAGTTCTCAACCACTACGATTCACCGAATACATTTTGAGATGGCACAAAGAACTCTCGGAGATTCTCCGCGTTGGATAACACCACTGATGGCTTAGGCTATTGGTGGTGTGTTTTTTATTTTAATAAAGTTTCTAACTCTTTAATACTCAAAACGATAAAATCCCTTTGTTTACAGAGTTCGGAAAGCCAAGTATTATGGTCACAGATTTTTAAGCCATATTTCTCAACATATTTTCTTATACCCTACGCGGATATTTTTGATAGTTGAAAACGTATGATTGACATAAATCAATATTAGTTCTAGTATCGATTTAGGAGGCAAAACATGCCATTGGAACAAGTTATTGCAACAGAAATTAAGCACGGTGACATAATTCATGGTCCGGACGGAAAATCTACCGTGACATGCATTCAAGATGGTGGACATTTATTGAAGTTCGATTTTGCGGAAGGTAAAGGTAATCGATGTTGGTCCGCTGTACCAAAAAACTGTATAATTGGACGTTATCGGAAAACAGATTGCCCAATTCCCTGTGGTTTTGCTGTTGACCATAAAGGAGAAGTTGTGGAGTCTTATATTGGTGAAGTACACGATGGTGGTATCATTCTTATGATAACCAGAACTGATGCGACTACATCAAAACTCCGGAAAAAAGACATTCATCACATCTCCGGCAACTTTAATATGCTGTTCTAATCAAAGTCGCAAGAATGCCTAACTGGTGTTCTTGCGTTTTCTTTTATCTAAACTGCCAAAATGCTAGTATATTTACATGCAAAAGGTTCCCATTTCATCTTTTGACTCACAAATTTTTAACCCTGTTTATACAGTCATTGAATAACATTCTATTGTATGTAATAATTTTAATGGAAAATTTTTTCTACAAAGGAGAATGATGCGAGGATTGAGTCTACTAGCCCTCCGTACACAAGTATTACAGGCTACGAATCCTACTGAGAAACAAGTTTGTCATGAGCTTGTTGAAAAAGTTTATACGAAGAAAGGATACACCTTCTCTAAAAATTTCCAACCAGCCGATGTATTTTATGTGGCTGTAGAAGGAATAATAACAGCCACGATATCGATCGTTCCTGATTCATTGAGTGATGGTTTACCACTTGATAAAATCTACAAAGAAGAAGCGCGAGAACTTCGAAACAGATACGGAACGATCGGGGAAGTAATAGAATTTGCAGTAGATGACGACAATCCAAAAGCATCTGGTTTAAGAACTCTCGTATTACCCCTCTTCAGAGAAATACTATACTGTGCCAGAACAAAAAAAATTAATGTCTTAGGTATCACAGTCAATCCTATAGACACACGTTTTTACTCCTTGCTGGGTTTTCAAGGTGATTGTACGGTTGAGAAAACCCATCCGGGAGTAGGTGCGCCCGCAGTCTTTTTGTCCGTCGTAGTAAAGCAATGGCTTGCTGACCGACAAGTTACATAAGTCAAACATCGACCTTAAGCCCTGCGCCAATATCAAAGGGCTTTTTCTTATCTATACTATCAATTTGAGTCACAATTTAAACTACCTATCCGGGGGTACTTCATAATAGTTGATCAAAAAATTCACCGTATTTATAAACGACGGAGTGAGTGATTCGGAACTATACTGGACTCCCTGTGGTTTGACGGTATAGAAGAAAATCAAAAATTGTGGATTGTACGCCGGAAAATATCCAACAAATGAGTGCAGGAAGTCTGTAGCACTGTAGCCCCCAGACTCTGCAATCTGTGCTGTACCCGTCTTTGCAGCGATAGAATACTGTGGCATCTTGTCCGCACCATTGGCCAAGATATTATCCACGTCATAGACCATCATACGTGTCACCTCTTGGGCGGTACTTTGTTTGATAACACGTGTCTGCGCTGGATAGGATAACGTCTTCGACAAACCAACTGTATAGTTTATTTTCGTCACCACATGCGGAGTAATGAGCACACCACCATTGGCAATAGCAGACAGTGCACGCACCGTGGCTATTGGAGTCAATGCAATACCCTGTCCAAACGATGCATTCATATGTTCCAGCTGACGTGGAGCTTTCAAGTTTGAAACAATATCTGCACCTTCATTTGGTAAATCAATACCGGTCTTTTGAGCAATACCAAACGCATAAAAATAATTATCAAAATTGTCATCACCAATAAGAGAGACGATGTGTGCCATACCGACATTCAAGGACTGACCAAGTGCTGTTTGAATAGTTGTCACACCACGATCTTTTTTATCAAAGTTACAGAGTGACTTGCCATCCACTTTGATACAACCTGGATCAACATATGTCGAACTGGCAGTGATCATGCCGAGGTCAATACCAGCTGAGAGGGTCAATGGTTTGATGATCGATCCCATCTCATAGACATTTTCTACCAGTGGATTTTGAAAATCCGCCACATTTTTAACATCTTTGGTATTATTGAGATCAAACGAGGGACTGACTGCCATAGCATATATCTCCCCTGTCTGTGGATTCATAATGATGCCACCTGAAAGTTGCGAATGATATTTGTCTTGCACTTTTTTGAGTTCTGTTTGTAAAAATGATTGCACACTCGGCTCGATAGACGTCACTACATCTCCTTCATTTTTACTCTCTGCTGTTTGTTGAATATTAGAAAAAATCTGGGCAAAAAAGTTTACATATGCTTTATCATTACGTTGCAGGGTTGAGTCATATTGACTTTCCAGACCATACCGTCCAGCAAATACATTGCCCTGATAGGCCATAAAACCGACGGTATTGGCTGCCAGATCACCTGCTGGATAAAACCTCCAGCGATCCTGATAGACTGACAAACCAGGGATACTGAGTGCTGAAATTTTAGTACCGATATCTGGGTCGACTTGTTTGGCAATCTCTTCGTACGGATCTTTTGGCTTGGTCGCTTTAGACATAAAGGTATCGTGATCAATCGGCAAGATGGCGTTGATCAGTACATATGCACTTTCTGGATTTTGTAATATTTGTGGATTGATAGCAATGGTCACTCCAGTCTTGAGACTTGCTGCTGAAACCAGTGAATCATCCTTGGCGGTAAAATAGACGGTACCACGATTAAATACACCACTGGCAGATTGTGAATACTGACGGTTTGCTTTTTGTAAATACAAATCATTATCAACAACTTGAAGAAAATACAAACGTACGATAAATATACAAGCGAGGGAGAGAATAATGAAAGATAATAGACGGATGCGATTCATGTGGATGATAAATGGAAGTTAGAAGCCAGAATCTTGAAGCTTGATTAAAAAATATAAAGAATTTATACAAATATAATAACAAAAAATGAGACATTGTCCCATTTTTTAATTATTCAATCTCTTGTTTCTAGCTTCTAGCTTCTGTATTCGAGCTTCAAGCTTCTACCCATCCTATATCGTATTCCCCTGTGTGTTTGTACTGACCACTGAAACTGACGTTGGGGTGATAAATACTTTTTCCTTTGCCTCAGCAAAACCAAGTGTCTGTGCATAGTCCATGGTCACACCATTTTTCATACTGATCAAACTGAACTCTTTGGCACTCAACTGTTCACCAACATTGCTGATCTGTGCCGACAATTGTCTATTTGTAACAATATTACGCACCGTGACAGTAACCAAATACATATACATACACGCGCACATACCAATGAGCGCAACCGCTCCCCAAAAGATATCCTTTCGTGTGTCGATCTGCGACACGGCACTAATGATGTGATCTTTCATAATGTAAAAAATTTGATTGATAATCTCTTTGCTCCTGTGTTTCCTGCCCGTTCGTCGAGGCAGGTCTTACTTCTTAATTCATACTTCTACCCTATACTTTCTCAATGATTCGTAACTTGGCACTACGTGATCGTGGATTGTCCCGTAACTCATCATCAGTAGGAACGATTGGTTTTTTACTCACCCGTACCCCTGTGTGATTGTCGATAACTGTTTTAAAATAATTTTTGACAATACGATCTTCGAGACTATGAAAGGAAATGACTACCATCCGACCTCCACTGTTTAAAAGATTAAATCCTTTCTCGAGTCCTTCATGTAATGCTTGTAACTCATCGTTGACTGTAATGCGTAATGCTTGGAATGTCCGTGTGGCTGGGTGCAATCGCCCTCTATGATAGACCGCGGGAGTCGCTGAGAGGATGATGTTGACCAAATCAGTAGTTGTCTTCACGGGTGCCAATGCACGTGTCCTGACGATAGCCTTGGCAATGCGTGAAGCAAAACGCTCTTCACCGTAATGCTTGATAATCGTCTGGAGAGAATCTTCATCCCAAGTATTGACGATCCGTTCGGCTGTCCAATCTTCTGGTCCAGTGACCTTTTTGAAAGACATGGACAATGGCTCGTCCTGACGAAAAGAAAATCCTCTCCCTGATTCCTCTAATTGGTTTGAGGACATACCAATGTCGAGTAAAATCTTGTCGACGTGGTCAACTCCTTTTTCCTTCAAAAGCTCCGCCATGTTGCGAAAATTACCAAGGATATATGTGGTATTGCCAGTATGTGCCGCCAAACGAGCTTGTGCCCGAGCCAGTGCATCTTCGTCTTGATCAATGGCATACATGGTCACTGCAGAAGCATATTTACTCAATACAGCTTCAGTATGTCCCCCATTACCCAATGTGCCATCCACAAAGACGTCACCAGCTTTGATATCCAAACCCTCCAACACCTCATGTAAAAGAACTGGTATGTGTATCATGGCTATAGAACGCCTACACTACCCAACTTTTCTGCGAGAGCATCTGCACTTTTTTCCACACCTCGCTTGAACTCACTCCATGCTTTGTCATTCCACAACTCTACGCGAGAAGAAACTCCAACGACCGAAACCTTACTCTTGAGATTTGCTCGTTCACGCAAGAAATCTGGAATAAGAATTCGACCGATAGAATCTACATCTGCTTCTACTGCTCCACCGAGCATGTAGCGACCAAACGAACGACTATCTGTTTGTAAAAATGAAGATTGGTTCAGTCCTTCTTCTATCTTTGACCATTGTTTGACGGTAAAGATAAAAAGACAACCATCCAACCCGGGAGTTAACACAACTTTTTTACCCATTTCAGAACGGAATTTGGCTGGCAGCGAAAGCCTGTTCTTGTCATCAATTGTATGTGTATATTCTCCTATCAACATTATTTTTGTATGTACTGGTTGATGGGTGTTCCTGTTCTTCGTGAGAGATCAACTCAGAGAAGATTGGAGACAATCATCACCAGAAAAATGTGTGAGAAAAAATGTTTGTATATTTCTATTTATTTTTTAATTTCAGAATGGAGTCGGATCCGTTCCGAGATTAAAAGATGCGTAAAAATGTACATCCCACTTCTTCCCACTTAGATATAAGTGTATACCACTCTATCCCACTCTGCAACACACTTATACACAGGGAGAACGCCCTTTTTGGAACGAAAAAACCTGTATCCTCAACATGAGAATACGGGTTCATTTTTTCTTATAAAAACCAAATATTAAGTAAAGTTCCTTTGATACGGGAGCAAAGCGAACACGTATGCATCAGGTAATCCTGAGGCGAGATTTTTCTTACTTGCAAGTATGAATACCCTGGATTCCCCACAGTACGTTTCTGATGAAAAGTCTGTAGGGCTCACCTCGGACCAGTCGTCCTCCGGTCTTACGTGTGGGTCCCAGCCCACACTCACATCTGCACGGGAATGACGAGAGGATGAAATCAGATAAAAAGACCAAAGCTATTATTTAGGTCTCGTCAGGGGAAATGTTTGCAGATCACGCAGAGGTTTATCCGCCAAAAAAGCAAAGAGTCGCTCACCAAAGCCAAAACCACAGGTTGGCGGCATACCGTATTCGAGCATCTCGACAAATTCCATATCTGGCATCATTGCTTCTTTGTCACCACCATCAAGTAAGTCCTGTTGTGTGTCAAAACGGTCTTTTTGATCAATGGGATCATTTAACTCTGAATAGCCATTACCAATTTCGCTTCCCGCAAGAATAGGTTGAAATCTCTGGACTGTTTTTGTACCAAAGTTACTCTTTGCAAGTGGGGCGACGATGGTGGGGTGGTTAATCACAAAAGCCGGGCCAGAAATATTTTTACGACAGTATTTCCAGAGGGTATCAATCAAACGTTCGCGGTTTGTCCCATCATATTTGATATGAAGTTCTTGTAATTTCTCTACGATATCTTCATCTGTTGCGATCGAAATATCCACTCCAGTTTGTTTTTTGACTTCCTCACTATAATCAATTTCTTTCCATTCGTCAGAAAGGTCAAAACTATGTCCACGAGTAGTAAACTTGGTTGTACCAAAAACTGTTTGTGCAATCGTTCTATACAAATTTTGAACCAATGTCATCCCATCATGATAGTCGGCATATGCCCAATAAAATTCCATATTGGTAAACTCCTGTGCATGCTCTGGGCTGGTCCCTTCGTTACGATAGGCACGACCAATTTCAAAAGTCTTTGGGAAACCACCTGCCATGAGGCGTTTTTGCCATAGTTCACCGACAGAAATACGTAAATAGACGTCCATATCGAGGTCATTGAGATGAGTTTTAAACGGTTCAGCTTCTGCTCCGCCTGTGGTTACCTCAAGTGTTGGTGTTTCCACTTCCAAAAAGCCTTCGTGCTTTAAAAATTCACGAGTTGCATCCCAAAATTTACTTTTCTTGACCATCAAGTCACGTAGTTCATCGTTCATCAAAAGATCGAGGTAGCGCTTGCGATATCGTTCGTCCACATCTTGCAAACCATGGAATTTTTCTGGTAGTGGGAGGAGTGACTTGCTGGCCATGATCCAGGTCTTGGTCAACAAACTCTGCTCACCTGTCTTGCTGGTTAAAGCGTGACCTGTGACAGAGATAAAGTCACCAATGTCTACGGTGTCAGTAAACAACTGAAAACCATCTTGCCCTATGACTGTCTTAGGCATACCTTCGGCGCCTAAGACAGTCATAGGCGAGATTTCTATTTGCTCGTCCTTTTTAAAAATAGCCTGGATTTTGTCTGTACCATCAAACAAAACCACAAACAGGATCGCCCCTTGTCCACGAATAGCCATGACTCGTCCAGCCAGCGACACATCTTGCGCACCTTTTTCAAAGTTTTCAAAATCCTTCTTAAAATCCGCATTGGAAAAATCTCGTGGAACTTTTGCCGGATACGGGTTTATACCCTGTGCACGCAAAATCTCCAACTTGTTCAACCTCCCTTCTCGTATTTCTTCTAAGCTTGCCATATATAAGGATATGATAGCGGAAAAAGGAGAAAAACAAAAGGTCTACGTAACCCAATGCTTGTATACCAAAAATCACCCATAGGGGTGACTTGAGATCCAAAGACTATCCTTGGATAGCTACACTCTATTTACCGTAGTAAAATCGTTCATGAACAATTTTACCGTCTTTCCATGTCTGCACTGACACCTGACTGCGTGCGACACGTCCCCAATCCTTGTGAGTCAAATCCATCCATGATTCGATCATAGCCACGTTTTCACCAAAAGCCACGTTCAAAATCTTCATACCATGAAATTCAACTACTCCACCGACAAAAGCTTCCTCATACTTTCGACTGACTTCCTTACCAACACGAGGTTCCTCACTGTTTTCCTGCATGACCACGTCGTCAGCATAGTATTTATCAAATGCCTCAAGTATCTTGCCGCCTGCGATCATTGCGTTTAAGTCCGCAACGTTTGTTTGTATATCATTCATATGTTTTTGGTTATTGATAATGTGAGAGTATACACTACATTACTCACTCAACAAATCCATACCTGTCATGCAGTGTGGTTTTGGAATACCAAAGAGGTGGAATGGGAGAAAATGGGGACAGTCACGATATTTTATCACACACTACCATACGGCATATAATCCGTTAACTCTGTCACAGTAGACGAAGCATCTGTGACTACCATGACACTACCGAGATGGTCTGTGAGGTCATAGGAGAGGGTTGGTTGTGTATCACTGGTTTTGACTTGTCTGAGTGTTCCTCCGTGTTTAATCAACAAACCGGAACCTTTCTTTACGAGTAACTTGTTATGCTTAAGATCTATCAACAAGGTGGATGTTGCACTCATTGTGACTTTTGTATTGGATGAGATTGTCAGGGAATACGGAAGTGATACAGTACCGGTGACTGTACAGTTAGATGTGAGCGTGGTGGATGCAGTTGATGAGAAGGTACAGGTACCGAGGTTTACTGAACAACTATTTCAAAGAAGTACAGAAATTATACTACGGTGTTGTTAGAAAAAACGGTACCTGACATCTATTCCTGATATACTATCCGAGAGAAGTTAGAGCCAATCCAAGAGCAATAATACATATTACTACAAATAACGGAATCGAAAGAAATAATCCTAATAATAGATAGCCCCCCGTCTATATTGTTTTTTATAAAAAAGGAAAAAACTTATAATTATTCCTATTCCAAAAAATGCATATATAAGATTACTTAAAAAAGGAGAGACGGCAAGAAAATTTTTATCACTTAATTTCCCTACAAGAAAAATATTTCCTACTACATACAGA
>CAIQCQ010000004.1 GCA_903870365.1 uncultured bacterium
CATACTTCGAGCAATTTCTCTGTATCCATACCCTTTGTCTAACAAGATCTTGATTTCTAATCTATCGACTAACTTCAATTTTGGTTTTTTCGCCATACAAGAATGATACAACTGTCCTGATTCATTACGGAATGGATTATTAAATGTCTGACGCGCTGTTGTTTTTTCAGGTTATGTCGATGTTGGCTGTCGACCGTCCAAAGTGTCGAGTCAGTGCAGTGATTTTTCACGGGAGAAGTTTTAATGGTGACGATGATGGATTGTTTGATCTTGCATCATTACTCACATCAACCATCTCAGAAAACCTTGTTATTATCAACGGGGGCAACGGTGAAGGTTTTGTCGAAGGTATTCGGGCTTGGCCAGGGAAGAAAGACTATGCCAAGAGACTCGGGGCATTTGGGTGTAATATTGTAACATCATCATCAGCACCACGGACTTTGGAGGAGGGTTTTGCTTTTTCTGAAATTGCTGAGGACATGGGGGTAAAACGGGCGATTGTTATCGCTCAGCCGTTCCAGCTTCTTCGGATTATGTTGACTCACCTGATGGTGATGAAGAAGCGACAGTATCCGATGCAAATTTACGCCATGGCACCGAGTGTTGTGGACTGGAACAAAGTCACCAATGGTAATCAGGGCCAGGCGGGGATGGTTCGTTTTGATCAGATTAAGGCGGAGTTTGAACGGATTGCCCCGTATCAAGCCCAAGGGAATCTGGCACTTATTCCTGAGCTGATCGAGTATTTACTCAAAGGGCGTGATGCCATTTGAGCTGTCGGCAGGTAGGGGAACATACCCCAGCCTGCCGATTTCTTTTTGTATATGGTAGTATATTTTTATGGAAATTGATTTGAATGACATTGTAATTACGGGTGGTAATGGTGCCGTTGCATCGTATGTTGGTTTTGGTACCAAAGTAGACAGACATGATTTTGATATTACTGATATGGGCCAGGTGAGGGATTTTTTAATGAAGATCAAGCCAAAAGTTATCATTCATCTTGCCGCCGAGACTGACATGGCTAAGTGTGAAGCTGATCCAGCACATGCGTATATGGTTAATACAGTGGGGATGTACAATCTTGCTTTTGTGGCAAAACAGATTGGAGCAAAAATGGTCTATATCTCGACTGATGCGATCTTTCCTCGTGCGGATAATCCACATGGAACAGGTGATGTGCCGAATCCAAAAAGTGTATACGGTCACTCAAAATATATGGGGGAGCTTGCGGTCAAAGGTTTGTCAGATAACTACATTATTGCCCGGACATCGTGGATCTTTGGTGGAGGAAAGGAAAAAGATAAAAAATTTGTCGGAAAGTTTATACCACAATTAGAGAACACTGAAGCAAAAGCGGTCAATGATCAATACAATTCACCAACGTATGCCAAAGATTTGGTAGAGGCCTTGAAAGATTTGATTCTGTCAGAAAAAACAGGAACTTTTCATGTCGTAAACTCTGGCGTTGCTTCGCGATACGACATGGCACAGGTTTTGGTACAGACACTCGATAAGAAAACAAATATCCTGCCCGTCAGTGCTAGCACCTTTAACGTACCCGCGTATCAACTTTCAAGCGGGGGACTGGTTGGTAACGCAAGCCTACGTCCATGGCAGGAAGCGTTGGTGGAGTATGTTAAAACGGAATGGTAAAAAACAGTTGATATTTTTAAGTATATGGTCATAATATCAGGTAGGAGAAATATTACATGCCTATTGAAATTCACGAGAAGAGCACATCTAAAGGGCCGAAGTTCCGAGTGTGGGATACTCGCTCGGATGGTTATTGGCAAGATTATGGGGTAACATCTGAAGAGATCAGAAATGTTCTCATGACAAATGGGGTGGAGAGAGCAATTAACGGATTTTCAAAGGAATTCTATACAGAGGGTTCTTTTACCACTCAAAAAGTTAAAGAATGGAATCGTCAGCATCGAGATGATACAACATATCCGGAAGGATATTGGATTCGTCGTATGGGTGAACTTCACGGAGTAACCGTCAATGTTCGGATTAAGACCAGAGCAAACGGGGTAAAATCATTACCGCAGTTATCACTCCATTCAGAGAAGAAAGCCAAACTTCGTAAGCCGTACAGACCTCTCGCATCAGTTCATATGAACACGCAAGAGATCTTTTCCTTTTTGAAAAAACCCACACGGATGTCCGTGTGGGTTTGTGTAATTGTGGCCATCTGCGACTGGGTTATGAAAGAGCTTATCAGCACCTATCCATATCAGCAGACATACTGGGCAGTATGTGCCCAAGACTTATTTGAATCAGAAGTCGATCATCGTCTGTTTCGGCGAGGTCCTCGTTGAATCTGAATGCAGTAATTCCGCATCCAGCACCCTCTCTTCTGATGTGCTGTTGAGTTTCTGCGATGTACTCTCGAAAGCCTTCTTTCGGCAGACTAGTACTGTATTCTTCGTAAAAACGTTCGACAGAAAAGTCGTCTTTGAGAAAAAGTTGGGAAGCATCTCTCGAAAAAATGTTCTTCTCATCAAGAACAATCAAAAATTTTGCCACCATACGTAATTGTTGTATGGCGACAAGATTTTCCTCGTAGAGGTCCAAAATGATGGTTTTTCCCGTCCCAAACTGTCGGGGTGAACCCAAAATACTGCCCAAAACATTCCCGTCCCATTTGTATGTTGCCATTTTTGAAATCTCCTGCCAATATATTTATCACGTATATTTATATCTGTCAATCATTACATTTTGTCCCGTATCAGGTACATTATGATGATGAATCCAAACTGGAAAGAAGAAACCTTTTGTCGTTCATGTGGTGATGAAAAGCTCGTCCACATGCTTAATTTGGGTACCATGCCTCCAGCCAATGCTTTTTTGGAATCTGCAGATATGGCCAAAGATGAACCAGCTTTTCCACTACGAGTGGCGGTTTGTCCAAAATGTTTTTCTGTTCAACTACAGGACACCATTGATCCTGCCGCATTGTTTTCACGGGAGTATTACTATTTCACTGGTGCGAGCCAGCCATTGGTCAAACATTTTGAAGACTTTGGTACACGCCTTGCCGCTGAGTTTCATTTACAAAAAAAAGATTTGGTGGTGGAAATGGGGAGTAATGATGGGGTCTTGCTCGGAGCCATTGCTCCGTATGCTCGTGTGCTTGGTGTTGATCCAGCGACCAATGTCGGAGTTGAAGCAGAAAAAAAGGGAGTAAAAACCATCCAAGCATTTTTTGGTGAAAAATCAGCTACAGATATTGTGCGGACGGAAGGACATGCGCGACTGATTTTAGCAAATAATGTCTTTGCCCATATTCCAGATATTCATGATGTGATTAGAGGTATCAAAGTATTACTCGCAGATGATGGACAGTTTATTGCCGAGATGCACTGGGTCGGTAATTTGATGGGGGCAGGTGGCTTTGATCAGATTTATCATGAACATATACACTATTTCTCTCTGCATTCACTTATGTATTTATTTGAAACGGTGCATGGCTTGACCATCTCTCGTGTTGAGCTTATTCCAATCCATGGTGAATCACTACGTATGTTTGTAACCAAAGGCGGAGCGGTTGACCAGTCCGTGCCAGATTTTTTGAAAAAAGAAAAAATGCTTGGGTTGGACAGGGTAGAAGAGTATTTGAATTTTTCATCACGAGTGACACAGACAAAAAATACATTGTTTCAAACACTGACAGATTTAAAACAGAGTCAGAAAAAGGTTGTTGGCTATGGAGCGCCAGCCAAGGGTAATACCTTGCTCAATTTTTGTGGCATTGGTCCAGATTTATTGAAATATATTGTTGATACGACACCAACAAAACAAAACACTTACACACCAGGGAGTCATATACAGGTTGTCTCACCAGATATTCTGAAGACAGATATACCAGATTATGTACTGTTATTGTCGTGGAACTATGCCGATGCTATTTTGGAAAAAGAAAAAGAATTGCGAGCAAGAGGGGTCAAATTTATTATCCCTGTGCCAGTGGTGAGAATCGTCTAAATTAAATTTTTTCAAACGTAATTAGTGTGTAGGATGTATTATTTGGAAAAACCATATTACCAAATATTTTTTCCAGACGTTGCTTCCATTTTGGTATATAGAACGATGGTGTGATGTTGATGGTGGGGTGAGCTTTGAGTAATTCTTGTTTTGATGAAAATCGTTCGACTGTTTTGATTGAGCGTTCAAATGTTCCGACACCAACTTTTTTAACAGGAATTCTAAAGAGCTTATAGACAATAGTGTGTCCAGGCTGGACGCGTGGAATGTATGCCAAGTCAGCATCCATCCGACAATCATAATTTTCTTGGCTAGATGCCAGTGCTGTGTAGTGGTCTACTTGTATTGGTTTACACTGGAGGACGTGCACCGTGCCATCATAGATTGGGTACTTACTCATGAATTGAGTAAAGTCATCAAATTTTTGAATAAAGGTATTTTTATATTCTGGATTTTTTTCAAACCACTTGGCCATATTGGTGTAGGTGATACCATGCCAACCAAATTGTCCGTCCCAGTAGACGCCGTGGAGGTTACCTTCTTTACTAAAGCGCGCGGCTACTTCTGGTGGGGCAAAATGCATCCCTTCTTTTTCTAGAAATGGTCGAGCTACGCTACAGATCCACATATCTTCGGGATGAAAAGGTCCACCGATTTTTAGGTAGTTTTCTGAAATGTAATCGAGTAGTTTTTTACTGCGAATACTAAATCCACCGCCACCGACCATCCATGTTCCTAAGTGGTCCCATGGTGCGCCCATATAATCATATTTCAAAAATTCATCTTCCCAAGCATCTGGATTGGCAATAAAACTATCTGGGTGAAAACAAAGAGCGTATTCCGTGTCGACGTGTTTGGCAAATTCACGAATATAGAATTCAGAGTATTTTTGCCAGTCATTGAGCAACTCGGGAACGGGCACGACCCGAGGGTCGTCCGAAGGGATAGAAGATAGTATTTTAACTGCCCCAAAAGAAAAAGCTTTTTCACAGATATCGGCTGCTACAAGGGTTTGTGTAATGTTTACACAGTCAAATGTGATTAAGGTGACATTTGCGAGATGTTTTTTTTGTGTGGTATCCATTGTTTTTGTTATTGGATTGTTATCGGTCGTGATGATATCTCATATAAGATAATATTGATAGCACTGGAACATATTTTAATAATGACTCGGGCAATTACCAAACCAAGAAGTCCGCCGTATAGTATGCCAATAAAGAGAAATGCAATTTGAAGAACTGAACCGAGAATGTTGCCAACATATTGTTCTTTGATTTTTTTCTTTGCTATAAAATATGTTTCAGCTGGGACAGAGACGATCCATAAAAGTGAGATGGAGAATATTTGAGAATAAATGATAGATTCAACATAGTTTGGAAAAAAGATGTGGAAAATATATGGTGCCATAAATATATATGAAATAATAATACCGAGTGCAGTGAGAAAAAGAAGAAAATATTTATTTCTCATGCCAGAGCGGATTTCTGTATCACTTCGTGAGACAAATTTTGGAAAAATTAAACCAGCCAAACCTTTTATTGGTCCTTTAACTTGGCTCGGTATGGCTACGGCAAAATTATATATTGCTAGTTCTGCTGCACCGATATAGTGAAACACGAGAATTTGATCAATGTTGTCTGCAAAAACACTCAGGACACTAATGAGACTGAGATGTTTACTGTAGCTTAGTGCACTTGTATCGACTTTATCATTTGGTTTGTATATGTGGACTGTACGCAAATATAGGATTGCCCCAATAAAAGTATTTGAAGCAAAGTAAACAATAATTAAAGTTAAGACTGATGCATGTAAAAGGATTGCGATAAAGGTACAAAAATATGGAAAGACATTTCCAACGATGCCAAAGTACAGAGCACTTCGTCGGAAATCTTTTTTTGCGTCGAGGTATGAATTATAAAAATTTGTACTGTTGAAAAATGGCGATAGTATACCAATAACAATAAAAGTAATACCGAGAGAGATATTTGCGTGTATAAAATAATATATTGATAAACCAAGAGATAATATAAAAAATGGTATGCTCCAGACAATATTTTTCCAAAAAGCGTAGTCCATGGTCCCTTCAAACCCACGGTTAACTGCTTGGAGTACGGCCGCACCCATACCAGTCAAAGTAAAGGTACCGAGGATGCTGGCTATAGACAATATATATTTGTACTGACCGTAAGTGTCTTTTGAGACAAAATGAGCGAAAGCGATAGCTAAGAGAAGGGTAGAGGAGGATATAATAATTTGACTGAAGATGGTCCAAAAGCCACCTTTAGCTAAGTAGATCATATCTGTTTTAAAAACACGCTCGCTTTTTTTGAGGAGCTGGTGGCCCCAAACTTTGATCTTTTCCATCTCTGTATCCTAGCACTCCTATACAGCATTTGCTATACTCTGTGGCATGTGAATTCGCGAGAATAGCGATGATCAAAGATTAATAATAGGTTTAATGTAGTATTTCTATCAGCATGAATAATACAATCAAGAGTACTTTGTGGTGGTCTATTGTGGGCGGGTTGTTTTGCATCCCGTTTATCCCGCTTATCGTCTCGCAGTCGATGTTGTTTCCATTTATCACCGGCAAGGGCTTTACGTTCCGTATTCTTATAGAAATACTATTTGCATTGTGGGCCATATTGGCCATCTCTTTTCCAGAGTATCGACCAAAATGGAATCTCATTACCAAAACTATTCTTGCGTTTCTCGCGGTCGTTCTTGTTGCTGATCTTGCTAGTGTCTATCCATATAAAAGTCTGTGGAGTAACTATGAACGTATGGAAGGTTTTGTCACCATCATTCATCTCGTTGCATACTATATTGTATTGAGTAGCATGTTCCGGACTGCTGCCATGTGGAAGTGGTTTCTCAATACCTGGCTGGCTGGATCGGTCATCGTGGCTGTGTATGGTTTTATGCAATTAGCTGGTAAGATCGCCATTAACCAGGGAAGTGTTCGTCTCGATGCTACTTTTGGTAATGCATCGTATTTGGCTATCTATACAGTGTTCATGATCTTTGTTGCGTTAATTTTGTGTTTCCGAGAAAAAAATACAATATTGCGGTACACATATGCGATAGTCGCGTTGCTTAATGCAATAGTTCTCTATTACACCGCTACTCGAGGATCTATTCTTGGCGCATTGGGCGGTATTATCTTGACCGCACTCCTTGTTCTCTGGAAAGGGGGTAAAACCAACACTTCTACCGAAAGTAATCTTCCAGCGCAAGAAAAAGGAAGTATAAGTGCTCGAAAAATTGCTCTCGGTATTGTGATATCTGTCGTCGTATTGGTCGGTGTATTTGTGGGTATTCGTAATACGGCATTTGTAAAGAGCAGTCCAGTCTTGTCCCGTTTCGCTTCATTTTCATTGTCTGATCCTGAAAACCAAGGTCGTTCGTATGTATGGCCAATGGCTATCAAGGGTGTTGAGCAGCGACCATTTCTTGGTTGGGGACAAGAGAGTTTCAACTATGTCTTTAATGCCAACTATAACGCGGCAATGTACAACCAGGAACAGTGGTTTGATCGTACCCATGATATTTTCCTCGATTGGTTGATCAATGCCGGTATCCTTGGGTTGATATCCTATGTCTCTTTGTTTGTTGGACTGTTGTATATCTTGTGGAAAAAATCAACAGCTTTTTCTGTTGAAGAAAAAAGTTTACTGACGGGTTTGATCGCAGGCTATGTATTTAACAATATTTTTGTATTTGATAATCTCATTAGTTATTTACTCTTCTTTGCCGTCCTTGCATGGGTCTCATCTTTGGCGGTAGAAGAGGAGGTAAAACCTGGACGTATATTTAGTTCTGAAACAATTTACTATTTCTATGTACCAATTATTACCATCCTCTGTGTTGTTTGTGTCTATTACGTCAATGTGCCAGCTATTCTGCAGTCTCGAGCTTTGATCCATGGTATCAGTAATCAGCCAGCGGGCGTGGATACTAACTTTGCCTATTTACAAAAAGCCGTTTCGTACAATGCGTTTGGTACACCAGAAGTCTTAGAACAACTTGTATCGATCAGTACACAGGTTATTTCTGGCTCATCAGCCGATGCGACAAAAATGAATTTTTATCAGCTCACTGATGAACAGATCCAGGCTCAAATCAAAAAAACCCCAAACGATGCTCGGTATCTCCTCCTCGGTGGATCGTTCTACAATCAAATTGGCAAGTATGATGCTGCGCTTCCATTACTGACTGACGCAGTCAAAAATTCTCCAAATAAGCCGGCTATGTATTTTGAACTCGCATCAACATATTTAGGTAAAGGTGATACGACCAATGCATTCGATAACTTTAGTAAAGGATACAACCTGGAACCAGTAAGTCCTGATTCACAAATTGTCTACGCGATTGGCGCTTTGTATGCAGGTAAAACTGATATTGTTCAGAAAATGTTTGCAATTATTGGACAGAATACAGTCGTCAGTGATAACCGTATTTTGCAAGCATATGTAAACTTAAAACAATATTCATCGGCAGAAACTATTCTTCTCTTGCGTTTGCAAAAGGATCCAACTAATTATAATACCGAATTGCAGTTGGCATCGATCTATGCGAGTGCAGGGGATAAAGCAAAAGCCATTCAACTTATCCAGGATGTGGAGACAAAGAATCCGTCGTCAAAAGCCCAGCTTGACCCATACATCAAACAGCTGCAGAGTTAGAGTATCATAAAGCTTTGGTCTTTTTCGTCCATCTCATCATCCGACATTGTTTTCTTATGAGCAAAGCGAATTAGAAACACAAGAAGTACCCTTGTGGTGAAATTCTAAAAATATTCTCCGCCGTATGTCTAATACATCTACGAATCTTCCGAAAATTTCCCATTATGAATACATAATGAGTAAGTGTCCGCTTATACGCGACCTTACTCAAATCTGAAAGTTCGTGATTCGAATACATATGGTTTGTATATCGGGATAAAAACAAAAAAGCTCCTTCAAAGGAGCTTTTTTGGTACACGTATATATGTGTGGGGTAATAATACAAAAAATCACCCGCGTGAACGGGTGATTTTTTGATCAAAGACTAAGCTCGTTTCTTCTTTGCTGCTGCTTTCTTCTTTGGTGCTGCTTTCTTCTTTTTTGCTTCCATAGTATTTATGTTTGCGCCTCAACG
>CAIQCQ010000005.1 GCA_903870365.1 uncultured bacterium
AGTTGTTGATATCATCAACAACAAACCAAGAAAGATTCTTGGATACAAAACAGCTCTGGAAGTATCCAGAGCAAATGGTATTATGAAGAGTATTATCAGTCGTAATTCTACGACTGTCCTGATTGAGGGGTGAATTTAGGAGCACCTCCTACTACTATCATAGCATATTATGTAATTATTGTCAAGTAAAATTATGCCAAAAATATGGCTCTATTTAAGGTTAAAATAGAAACTAAAAAATGTTTCTTCCGTGCCACCTGAAAAAAGTTACTGGGTAAAGAATGGCTCTCCAGTATGCTGGTTTTGGATACATTGATTTAATATCGTAGTAATCCCTCCCTTTCGTGATGTCAGTTTTGAATAATAGGCAAAAAGTTTTACTTCCGTAGAGTTTACCCAATTCAACACAGTTTCGACTTAAAACATTGCCAGATACTTCTGTGCCAAGAGTCCCGAGACCAGCCAAAATAAAAACTGGGACAGATGTGTTTTTAACAAAAGTTTTCTGTATGATACCAGCATCACCGGGATACCCAGAATCTAGTTTTATAGCACTTCCATCAATACTTAAAGCCAAATCCTTCAAAGAATAATTAATTGGTTCACACTCAGTGAGCAGG
Organism: uncultured bacterium; assembly: GCA_903870365.1. Lineage (GTDB taxonomy): Bacteria > Patescibacteriota > Minisyncoccia > Phycocordibacterales > DATDWN01 > CAIQCQ01. The sequence goes on from CAIQCQ010000005.1 coordinate 621, forward strand.
TCTTGAGTTTTTGGATTGAACCCAATACTAAAAATAGGTGTTATGTGCTTACCCCAGTCTTTAACTGTATCTGCAATTTTGATATTTTTATTTTTTCCAACTCTACCTAAAATATTAAAAATATCCGCGGCACAACGCCCGTCAGATTCTGACCACACAGGATCAATGTTCTGGTAAAGAGCAGAGTTCTTGTTGCTTCGGTTTGTTGGTAACGGACTCGGGTAGAAAGTTACATATTTTTGATTTGGATTCTGATTACCACTAGCATCCGCACCAGAGAATTGAGACAAATAGAGTAATACCTCGTTCTCTTTACCCACGTAACCTTTCAAAAGTAATCTAAGAGGTCTCGTGCTATTAATCCACATCCTAATTTTTTCAAAAATCCAGATGACAAAGGGAATTAATAAAGAACTCAAAATGACATCCTGCCAAATGGCTTTGTCCGTTATAGTGAAAAAATCTGTGACTGTTTTTAGCATATTTGAATATGCTAATTGTAACCACAAAAGGGTGAAAGTAAAGAAAGTTTAATAGTAGTCTAGTTAACTGCGATACTCCCCTCGGTAATGTTCACTTAGACAATACACACTTATGACAAAAAACAACTCACAAAACGAACGGATAAAAAGAAAATATCGCGAATGGGTCGCTGAGGCACGGGGATTTAATGTCAAGACGGTCGACCAAATCATACGCTCAATTACCATGTGGGAGCAACACACAAAAATGAGCGACTTTCGTGACCTTAATACCGAGAGGGTCAAAACATTCAAAAAAATGATTTCAGAAAAAATTAATCTAGCTACAAAACAACCACTCTCACTAACCACCCAGCATCATCACCTACTGTACCTAAATGATTTTTATCAATGGCTTTCCCTCCAGCCGGGATACAGGCAGAAAATTATTCGGAGCAACATCGCCTATTTTTCACTTGAACGTAAACAAACAAGAATTGCATTAGATCGACCAAAGCGGAAGTATCCAACAATGGAAATAATAAAAAGGGTTGTTACCTCCATACGAATTGAAAACGAAATTGACAGGCGTGATCAAGCACTCATGGCGTTTGCCTTTATCACGGGTATGCGGATTGAGGCGATAACTACCACGCCCATCGGGTGTGTCGACATGGATAAACTGCTCGTGTCACAAGACCCGAGTAAAAATGTGAAAACTAAGTTTTCGAAAAGAATACCAACAACAATTTTCAACTTCGATGCGGGACTGACAGAAGTTGTTAAAAAGTGGGTAACATTTCTCCGAAGCGACAAGCTCTTCACCGACAATGATCCATTATTTCCGCTCACCAAAGTCGAACAAAAAGGCACTGACAACTACAGCTTTATAGCGAACAAACTTGAATGTAAGTTCTGGAAAAATCCAAATGGAGCAAGAGAGGTTTTCAAAAAACGTTTCAAGGAAGCTGACGTGGAATACTTCAATCCGCACAGTTTTCGACACGCAACGGAGTACACCGCTCTGTCTCTATGCAAAACACCGCTTGAGTTCAAGGCAGTCAGTCAAAATCTTGGGCACAAAAACATAGCAACAACCATGTTTGATTACGCCACCTTATCAGAAGATGATGTGGCAAAAAACATCAAGGGTTTAACGGGTAAACGTGTTGATGATGGAGAAGAGATGATAGAAAGACTTTTAAAACGATACAATGTGACGCCAAAAGACGAGTGAAGCTAGTAACCTTTTTAGCATAGTTGCTATGTGTGACATACACGGCATAATGATAATAAAAAAAAATATGAAAACAGAGCAAATAATCAATTTCAAACTCGCCGGATATTTTAGGAAATCATCCGAAGATAAAGATCGGCAAGTTTTGAGTACTGACTCACAATCAGATTGGGCGATTCAGGTAGCCACTCGCCTAAAAATAAAAATTAAAGAAACTTTCACCGAGGAACGATCAGCAAAAATGCCCTATAATCGACCCGACTTTGACGAGATGGTTATAAAAATTAGGAAAGGAATAATTGATGCCATCATTTGTTGGAAACTTGATCGTCTCGCAAGAAATCCCGAGGAGGCAGGTATTATTCTCGGTTTGTTAAAGCGTGGTGACCTCAAACTCATTATTACGATTGATGGTGAATACCGGCCGGAAGACAACGCTCTTATTTCTTATATGAACTTTGGAATGGCAGACCAGTACGTGCGGGATTTGAGCAAGAATGTGAAGCGTGGTCAGTGGCAAAAAGCCAAGACGGGCGAAAGACCCGGAAGTGTGCCAATGGGTTACATACAGCAGCTTGGTAAAAATAAAGGTGAGGCAAAAAATGTTGCTGATCCAGATCGATTTGATCTTGTACAACGTATCCTCCGTCTTTTTCTTGCCGGTACATTTTCTGTTCGGGAGTTACAAAAAGAATCAGTAAAATGGGGGCTTAAAAGTCGACAGACAAAACGGCAAGGAAATAAATACCTCCATATTTCTCAACTCTATAAAATCCTAATGAATCCATTTTATTGTGGTCTGTATTCGTGGAAAAACAATGATACAGGAGAAATCGTGTGGCAGAAAGGAAATCATCCTCCAATGATTACAGAAGAGGAGCACCAGCTTATTTTGAAGAAGCTGGGAAGCAAAAACCGGACACGACCAAAGGACAGAAAGAAGGATTTGCCTTACCGTGAAAAAATGGAATGCGGTGAGTGTGGCGCAGCCGTCACTGGTGAGGACAAATATCAAATAATTTGCTCGGTTTGTAAAAAGAAATCGGCTTTGATTGAGGGGAGAAAAACGTGTCCTACATGTGGTATCAAAATTGAGGACATGAAAGAACCTAAAATCCTCCATTACATTTACTACCATTGCACAAGGCGAAAAAATCCAAACTGCACACAACGAAGTGTGACAGTTGAGGAACTAGAAGCGATGGTGGATATTGCGCTAGCAGAGTTTAACCTCTCTGATGCTTTTTCAGAATGGGCGCTTACGGAGTTGGAACAAGATACTAATTGCCAAATTAAGAGTCAGACCGCAGTGATCAACTCACAGCAAGACCAGTACAAGAGTACTGTCGCTTCTCTACAGCAACTCACAAAGCTCTACACGTCGCCGGGTAACGTCACAGGTGCCCTATTATCAATCGAAGAGTACCAAACACAGAGAGTGGAGTTGCTCGATGAAAAAAAGCGACTTGAGGATGCTCAAGAGATTATCGGGCGCAAAATTGAAGAGTGGATCGACTGGGCCGTGAACTCATTCGACTTCGCAACCGCAGCACGAGTTTGGTTTGAGAACGGAACACCACAACAAAAGCGAGACATTTTCTTTTCACTGTCCCGTTCGAACCTTATCCTAAAAGATAAAAAACTGGCTATTTCATTGAAGAAACCACTAGACTTCTATTCTGCAATCGCAGTGAGGTATCCTTCAACAAAAATCCCGTTAGAACCTACATTTAACCAATTAAACAAAGGGTATTATCTGCCTTTTGAGGCAGACATTCCCCGTCTGCGGAATCGGAGGGATTCGAACCCTCGAGAGGGTTTAACGCCTCTACGACTTTAGCAAAGTCGCACATTCGACCGCTCTGACACGATTCCAACGTGCACGCATCTTTACATATTTTGACAGAAAGGTACATTAGGTCATCAGTCTTTTTCTGCTGAAAAATCTTCTGACCAGGACTCGCACCGTCGTGCTCCGTCTTTGATTTGCTACGTAAGCTCGCAAATCAACACTCTGACACGTCTCCATCACCGACAAATTTAACATATTTGATACGCATTTACCATTTTGTGGTATATAATTTTTATATATCATTGTTCTATGTCTCACACACATACACCAGATCCTGTCATCCATATTCTCGAGCACGACACCAATATTTCTATCATCCACCTACTCGATACCCTGATCGAGCATGCGCAACATCTTCGAGCTTCAGACATTCATATACATCCAGAGATAGACCACCTCTCTGTCCGTCTTCGTATTGACGGTATGCTGCATCACTCATACACCTTCCCTAAACATATTCATCACGAATTTATCGCTCGCATCAAAGTCCTCGCTCGACTACGGAGTGACGAGCATCAAGCCACCCAAGACGGTCGTTTTCGATACACATTTTCTGCATTATCACACCACAACCGTGTTTCAAACTTTCTCGACATACGCGTATCTATTGCCCCGACCTACCATGGTGAAAATGCTGTTTTACGTTTATTATCAGAAGAAACAAGTGTTCACACACTGATTGATATGGGTTTTTCTCACTCTGACAGTCACAAAATAGAGCAGGCAATCAAAAAACAAAGTGGGATGATCCTCGCCACTGGACCAACCGGTAGTGGCAAAACCTCTACACTCTACACTCTTATCAAGAATCTCCACTCGAACGATATTTCTATTATTAGCATCGAAGACCCGATCGAATACGCCATCACGGGCATTACCCAAATTCAAGTCAATCCTCGAACAGGTCTTTCTTTTAGTACTGGGCTCCGTTCCATCCTCCGCCAAGACCCAAATGTTATTATGGTTGGTGAAATTCGTGATTCAGAGACTGCTCATATTGCGGTCAACTGTGCGTTGACAGGACACTTATTACTTTCAACTCTTCACACCAATGATGCTGCCACCACACTCCCTCGCCTCCTTGATATGGGTGTCGAGGAATACTTACTGGCCTCCACCATTCGTATTGCTATTGGCCAGCGACTTGTCCGCACAATTTGTCCCGGATGCAAAGAGTCATACACACTCTCCCATACTGCGGAAGAAACACTTGCACACAGCATTCTTGGATCATACTTTTCTCACACAAAAACATTACATAGAGGTCGTGGATGTGCAGCCTGTGGTCACACCGGTTTTAGTGGCAGAACATCGATCAATGAAGTCCTTGTTGCCGAGGACAATATTCGTGAAGCCATCCTTCGCAAAACATCTGCCAGAGAACTCCGCACCATTGCCATAACCAATGGCATGACCACCATGATGGATGATGGGGTAGAAAAAATTAAACATGGACTGACTACCATTGAAGAAGTTATTCGAGTTATGCACGATTAACTACATGCGTACATTTCGTAACATACAGCATGATATGATGTATCTATACAGTCCCGTTGGAGTTTTATTAATTTTGTATAATTTTACTAACATATTAATATTATATAAGTTTTTTATTACAAGAATGGTCACATTAAAACTCTAACGGGAT
>CAIQCQ010000006.1 GCA_903870365.1 uncultured bacterium
CACCACAGTTTGGAAAACTGTTGTTATACCGATTAACTAGTCCCGCATATGTTTGCCAAGCTATTCTAGCACAAAAATTCATCTATCCAAATGTTATAATATATGTATGGTTTCAAAAATCCTTTTAATCATTGGACATTGGTTATTTGCTTTGAGTGCTCTTTTTTCGAGCACACAAGTTGTTACTCCCGTATCGACTATTCCCATCTCAACATCTACCCCTACGGTCATGCATGTTGCTACCACCACACCAGTCAAACAGCCTGTGTCACCAGTATTGGTGAATAAAGTAATTCCAAAAAGTGTTACCCAAATAGTCACACCTCAAAAAAGTATACCAGTCACTCCTGTGGTAGCAGTTCCACCACCAAACTTTGATGCCATCAATATTGCTGCACGCAAAGCCTTGGTTAATATTCTGTGCACCACTCAAACAGGTGGAGGATTGTCCCCTATTTCTGGCTCGGGTGTAGTTATTAGTCCTGATGGGGTGATTGTAACCAATGCTCATGTGGCCCAATATTTTCTCTTGCAAAATTTTAATGGCCAAAAAAATTTTGTACAGTGTATTGTCCGCACTGGTTCCCCAGCCTACCCTACCTATCTTGCCAAGCTTGTCTATATTTCTCCACAATGGGTTATGAATAATAGTACAAATCTTGTTGAACAAGATCCAACAGGCACCGGTGAACATGATTATGCCTTTTTGAAAATTACCGCATCTATTTCGGGTACACCATTGGGTACCTCCCTCTCATATCTCGCTGTGAACGTGGCCAAAGATGTTCAGGTTGGTGATAATATTCTCCTTGCTTCATACCCCGCAGGGTTTCTTGGTGGTATTACTATAGAAAATGATCTCAATCAATCATCTGCCATTACTCAGGTCTCTCAGGTTTTTACTTTCGATACCAACACCACAGACCTCATTTCTGTACCAGGTACGGTAGTTTCTCAAAAAGGGTCCAGTGGCGGAGCTGCAGTCAATGCCCAAAGTCAGCTCGAAGGTATCATATCAACAGCCACAGATACAACCACAACAAGTACACGAGATCTCAGGGCTATCCGTATGGATTATATCAATCGTGACTTGTCGGCCAATGCTAGTATTAGTCTACAGACATTGATTACCAATGCTGATGTTGTCAGTGCTGATTTTAATCAAAACATTGCTCCCGCACTCACAACAATCCTCACCAAAGCAATTCTTGGAAATTAGAAATAACTCGTAACTAATTTTTTAAGAGCACGCGTAAAATTTTGCTAAATTTTCGCTCAGTCTGATTCCTTACAGGAACAGTACACCTTTCACATTCTGAGTACAAAACGTTCAAGGTCTTGCGAAGTGAGGTCACTCACTTCTCACCGTCGCGTTCCGAAGCCTCTTAAAAAATGTTACTCGTAATCTGTGTCATAGCATCCTTTTATTATTTTTCTAGAAACTTTTTAGAGTTTTCAGCAGAGATTTGTATGAGCATATCAAAATTATCTTGTTTAACAGCTTTGTTCATATGTTCAAATCCGCATTTTTCACACATATGAAATATTGAGTATTCATCACCTTTTTTCTCGACTGCTTGTGGGGCCATCATTCCGCCGCACTCCCCTGCTCGGTCACCTGGATTGACATCGACGTGTTTTGACCACAAACATTCTGGACAATGGTTAGTATAGCCACTACCTGTGACCTCAGTCCCACACTTTTCACAGATAAAATCCTCTTTGTTTTTAATAAATGAAGTTGAAGGCATAAAAAATTATAGTAATGAAAATCTACTATATTTTGACGTAAAAGCAAACAATTCAGCTTTTAGCTTTGTGTTTTCTATGTTAGACTTCCTTTTGTATCTCATATTGGGGTGTAGTATATCGGTAGTATTATGTATTTTTGGGATAAAAAGCTTTTTGACTTGAAATTGACATTAAGGGTAGCGTCGGGGTGTAGTATATCGGTAGTATGCATGTTTTGGGAACATGAGGGCCGGGTTCGATTCCCGGCACCCCGACGGTATTCTGAATCTATTTCAAGTCAAAAAACTGTTTATCCAGAAGCACAGAGGGTGCTTCTGTGGAAATTTTTACTAAAATTTATGAGGGCCGATTCGATTCCCGGCACCCCGACAAGACTTTTGATCTCTAGAGGATAATGTCTTTTAGGATGGTCACCTGGCAGATTCGTTTATTTTGATCGACCAAAACTGTCGCAACATCAAACTGCCATTCAATATGGTCAGGAATGTTTTTGTCCAAGAGATATCTCTGTATGATGCGACTGAGGCGTTTCAGTTTCCATGGGTGGAGATTATCTTCTGCCCGGTATTGATCCGCAATGGATTGGTTTTTTTCACGTGAAATCTTATTTTCTGTTTCACAAGAAACTAAAGGCGTCTTTTGAAGGGATATTTCACGTGAAATGCTTTTAACCTCTACAAAATGGATCTTACCGCCTTTCTTCGCCACAATATCCAGTTCACCCCATTTTCTAGAGTAGTTTCTCTCAAGAATACTAAAACCTTTGTTTTTTAGATATTCGGATACCGCATTTTCACCAATATCACCCAATTTCCTTTTTTCCGTCCGGGTGTCTGACAGAAGATTTTCTTTGTGAGATGACCACCACATAGGAAAAGTATAACAGATCAAAGCTTTCACGTGAAAACAAAAGAATTGTTTCACAAGAAACACTTTATTTGTTTTTTAGACAAGTATTTTTTTGAAAGACTTCTGTAAAAACCATATTTATAGCCATATTTTCTATAAAATACATATTCTGTCTCCAGAAAAGACCTTGGTCAAAGACCTGTCTTTTATACACATATACACAGAGTTATCCACAATTTGACTGTAAAGTGGATATTAAAAAATAATTAGCAAATTAATCAAATGTGGGTTATGATGAGTGCCAATGCACCCGTAGTGAAATGGATATCATGCCCGCCTTCGAAGCGGTTGTTGTAGGTTCGAATCCTGCCGGGTGCACAAAAATAGGTTTGAAAATAGTGAGACTGTAATTTTTCTGTGCGGGTAGGGAGAATCGAACTCCCGTCTCGTCCTTGGCAAGGACGTGTTCTACCACTAAACCATACCCGCAATCTTATTCGTATAATACTATAACAAAAACATTATCTTTATTCAAAGGATGGTATTATTAAACCATTATTTATGAAATCGTTCTCTATTCCTAAAGAAATAGAAACAGTCGCCGAAACCCTTGAAAAAGGGGGATTTGAAGCGTACCTAGTTGGTGGCTGTGTCCGAGACCTCCTGTGTGGTAAAAAACCAAAAGATTGGGATTTTACCACCAATGCCAAGCCAGAGCAGATTATCGATTTGTTTCCCCATACATTTTATGAAAATACCTATGGGACAGTAGGAGTGGTGATCGATGAGACAGAGGACGAAACCTTAAAAAATATAGAGATTACGCCGTATCGTGTCGAATCTGAATATTCTGATAATCGCCGACCTGATGTGGTGCGTTTTGCTGATACTCTGGCAGAAGATTTGCAACGCCGTGACTTTACCATGAATGCATTGGCCTACTCTGTCTCTCAGAAAAATATCATTGACCTATATCAAGGACAAAGGGACATCGAAGACAAAATAATCCGAACAGTGGGAGAAGCAGGAGATCGATTTTCTGAAGATGCCTTGCGCATGATGCGTGCCGTACGATTCAAGAGTCAACTGGGCTTTGAAATTTCACATGAAACAGAAAAAGCAATACTGGAGTATGGACATCTTTTGGCTAAGATCTCAAAAGAGCGAGTTCGAGATGAATTTAGCAAGATCATCATGTCGTCAGAACCAATGAATGGGTTGGTCACACTAAAGAAATTAAATATTTTACAGTATGTTGTCCCAGAATTGGAAGAAACTATTGGTGTAGAGCAAAATAAAGCCCATTCCTTTGATGTTTGGGAACATTTACTACGCACTGTGCAGCATAGTGCAGATAAGGGCTGGCCTTTAGAGATCAGATTGACCGCTTTGTTTCATGATATTTCCAAGCCAGAGAGTCGTCGATGGGGGAAAGAACAAAATCAATGGACTTTTTATGGTCACGAAGTCTTGGGAGCACGAAGAACCAAAAGAATTCTTGAAAATTTGAAATATCCAAATAAAATTATAGAAAAAGTAACCATGCTCGTCCGTTGGCATATGTTTTTTTCTGACACGGAGCAAATAAGCCTCTCAGCGGTCCGTAGAATGGTGGCAAATGTTGGACGGGAGAATATATGGGATCTGATGAATGTACGCATATGCGACCGTATAGGGACCGGCAGACCCAAAGAAGACCCATACCGTCTCCGTAAATATCACGCCATGATTGAAGAGGCTATGCGCGATCCTATTTCTGTCGGTATGTTAGCTATAGATGGTAAAAGATTGATGGAAGTGGCAGGTATAACTCCTGGTCCAAAGATTGGTTTCGCGCTGCACGCACTTCTTGAGGAAGTATTGGATGATCCAATAAAAAATACAAAGGAATATTTGGAAAAACGGGGAGTAGAACTGGTCCAACTACCTGAAAGTGAACTTAAGGCCTTGGGAGAGAAGGGAAAAGAGACAAAAGAGGGGGCTGATGATGAAGAAATCAAGAAAATACGTTCAAAACATTGGGTGAAATAGTTATTTGTAATTCTTTTTTAAGAGTGCGCATAAGGGTACACTTAGCTCAAGTCTCGACTCGTTAGTCCGCGCCTCCTTACAGGAGCTGTACACCTTTCACATCTTGAGTACAAGACGTTCAAGGTCTTGCAAAGCCGTAACACGGCTTCTCACCTCTTAAAAAAGATTACTCATAACTTTGTGGATAGTAAATGAAATTTGGTGGTAAAAATTCCATAATTTTCTTGAGATCACGTATAGATTTCAGAAATATGAGGAGCCATACTGTGCGTATGGTGAGGAATATTTCTGAAATATAGACGATGAGATCGAGAAAATTTGGGATTTTTTGACAACAAAAAACCGGCCCGTGTGGTGCCGTTTCGTCAATGGGCACCGTGTTGGGACGGTTGGTAAAGAGATTTCCAGTTTTAGGTGAAGAGAGGTAATGATATCTCTTATTCTAAAATATATAGTAGATAGGTGTGGAGATTCGAATATCTCTTTTCCTCATCCTCTACCAGAAATCCTTTGTGGAGAGGGCTCTCGAGAAGCCCAAAAAAAGTTTGACCTCACTATCATGTACAAAGAACACAGAGATTTTTCGTCCGGGGTTTAAACGGACATTCGATCTGGGTCTGAGACAAGTATATAAGACAATAAAAAAATATCAAAGACATATCTGTGGATAAGTCTACGTTCGCACATCTCATTTTTGTTTTTTAAGAGTGCGCATAAAACTTTGCTAAGTTTTTGCTCTCTCTCGGCTACCAGCCTGCGAAGCCTCTTAAAAAACAAAAATGAGATGAGCTCACTACGTGTGGTTACGAAGCTTCCAAAAAATTATCTTACAAAATTAAACTCACTACGTGTGGTTGGGAAACTTCTAAAAAGATATACCGTAATACTAAGCTCATTCCGTGTTGAGGTGGGGGAGGTGTGTATAAGAAAAAAGACGGAGGGAGATAGTGGGGTATAATAGATATGTTAATAATTAATATAAAAGAATTTTATGAAAGGACTTCACATGGTCACATGGATCCTCGTTATTATTGGAGGATTGAATTGGGGACTTACTGCTTTTGGCTTGAACGTTGTTGATATGCTCGGGATGACTATATCAAAAATAATTTATATCTTGGTTGGTCTTTCAGCTATTTATGAAATTGTTACACACAAGGCAAACTGCAAGTGTTGTGATGCCAAAGGTGGTGATATGCCAAAGCCAATGGGACAGATGTAGTAGATAGAATGACGAAGTAAGAATTACGAATTACGAAAAAAAACTGCCATTCGGCAGTTTTTTTGTATCTGATTCGTAATTCTTAATTCGTATCTCGTAATTCGATCATAATTGGGCAGTGGTCTGAACCAAGTATATCCTTGACGATTTCTGCTTTCTTGATATGAGGCAAAAATTCTTTATTGACGAAAAAGTAGTCGATGCGCCACCCAACGTTTCTCTCTCGGGCAAATGTTTTCATGTCCCAATATGTGTATGCATCTTTGGTATCTGGATGGAAATGTCTGTATGCGTCCACCCAACCATGGGCAATGAGCTTGTCTATCCAGGCACGTTCGATTGGCAAGAATCCGGTGTTCTTTTCATTTTCTTTTGGTCGAGCCAAATCGACCGCTGTGTGAGCAGTATTTACGTCTCCGCAAAATATCACGTTAGTTGTTTTACGAAGTTTTTGAATGAAAGTAAAAAAATGATCATAAAATTCGAGTTTGTATTTGAGGCGCTCGGGACCTCCTCCTCCATTGGGAAAATATCCGGTAATCAATACAAAATCTTCATAATATGCCACAAGCAGACGACCTTCTTGTTCGTGACTGGTCACTTCCATACTCTCTGTAACCTTGAGTGGCTCAACTTTCGACCAGATACCGACGCCACTATAACCTTTACGGCCTTTGGAGTGGTTGAAATATGAATAGTATCCAGGAGGATTACGGAGTTCATCCACTAGCTGATCTGCTTCAGCTTTGGTTTCCTGCACACAAAAGATATCAGCATCAGCTTTTTTAAAGTATTCCCAAGCTCCCTTTTTGTGGACAGCCCGGATACCATTAACATTCCAAGAAATTATTTTCATATACGAATAATATGGGATTTCGGTAAAAAAGAAAAGAGGTTTTTTGCGGCAAGTTGTGCGGAATAGCTTTAACTTTAGGTCTAAAGGATGTATTGGTAGGAGGACGTTCAGATTTGAGACAAGATCGCGGATAGATTTTAAAAATGTTTCGAGCCATACTTGGTTGTATGGTGAGAAATATTTTTAAAATATAGCCGATGAGGTTGTCCAAATATGGGCGTCCTAGTGGTCTCGGAGGATTTTTGGTCGAGTTCGCTTATAAATTTGCAAAAAGGATTGTAGACGTACTTGAGTTACGGCGGAAATTCTTTTTGCAAATTTAGAAGATGAAATCGGACAAAAAGACCCGAGAGGGGTTATTTCTCGCCACCATCATGGAATTTTTTGTGTATATCCCGGAGGTGCTTATCCGTCACATGAGTATAAATCTGTGTAGTGATAATACTCGAGTGACCAAGGAGAGCTTGGACAGAACGCAAGTCAGCCCCGTTTGAGAGTAAGTCTGTGGCAAAGAGGTGGCGCATGGTGTGTGGAGTGACTTTTTTTGAAATACCAGCTTTGGTGGCATGCTGTTTGATAATCCGCTCTATAGACCGTTTGTTTAATGCCTCAACACTTTTGAGGTTTTTACTATTTCCATTGCCAATTTGGACAAATAGTCCATCACTCATGTCTTTACGGGCAGCTAAATAGTTTCTGACACATTTCTTTGCATCATCAGAGATAAACACCACACGGATCTTGCCACCTTTTCCACGGATGGATAGCTCGTCTGATTTGAGGTCAATATCTGCCGTGAGTGAACAAAGTTCGGATACACGAAGTCCAGTTGAAAAGAGGAGTTCGAGGATGGCTTTGTCACGGAGGTCTTTGAGCTCGGTGCCTTTGGGAGAATTGCGAAGGCGAGTGAGCTCGTCTGTCGTAATGAGATCGAGTGAACGCTCAGACGTCTTGGCTAGTTCAATGCGCTCGGCTGGCAGGGTTTTGATCTCTTGGCGGGCAAGGTATTTGAGAAATGCGCGGATAGCGATGAGGTAGTAGTTTTGTGTTTTTTTGGACAAAGTCTCGTTTTCTGATTTGTGATGTCCTGTCGGTTGTCTGTTGAGCCAGAGACGGAACTGACGAATGGACTCGGCAGTGATCTCTGCAGGATCATCTGTTTTGATAAAACCTAAAAAACGAGTGAGATAGTGGTCGTAATTTTCCACAGTCTTCAACGATCGACCCTTTTCTATCTCTATATATTCCAAAAACTGTCTTTTGAGCTGAGTGAGTGATGACATGTTATTTTTTTGGTTTAAAACCAAAGTCAGTTTTGTTTAGGTTTTCTATTGGCGTGAGGAGTTGGCGAATAGCTTCAAATACAGTTCGAAATTGATTATTATATTTTTGCTCCAAATCATCTAGTCTTCGTGCCAAGTCTTTGTTCGATATCATCATTTCACGAATAAGAACAAATACTCGCATAATGGCAAGGTTTACATTGACAGCTCGATCACTTTTAAGAACAGAGGAAAGCATGGCAACACCTTGTTCAGTGAAAACATACGGCAACAAAGACACATCTCTGTGTCTTTGTGAACCGGTCGCAATTTGCGACCGGTTCAATAAATCAACCTCACCCTTTTTCAACTGAAACATAAAATCAACAGGGAATCTTTTTATATTTCTTTTGACAGCCTCGTTTAATCTTTTCGTCGGCACCCCATACAATTTTGCTAAGTCACTATCTAACATGACTTTGTGTCCACGCACGAAATATATTTTTCGTTCTAGAAATTCAGCCGGTAGTAAGATTTTTGATTCACTTTTTTTCATATTAAAATTCTATCATATATCGATGTCGCACAATATTGATTGTCCAACAGGATATCGTCGGACAAATCAGAAAATATTGTACGACATGGGGTAAAAAGACCGTATATATCACGTCTTGCAAATTAAAAAGTTTCGTGCTATCCTTACTGTGCAATGTTAACTAAGACAAAAAAGAAGAAAGTTATCGCGGAAGTCCAAATCCACGACACAGACACTGGCTCTCCAGAGGTCCAGGTTTCTATTTTGAGCAAGAAAATCGACGAATTAGCCGCACATTTGAAGAAAAACCAAAAGGATAACCATTCACGACGAGGACTCCTTGCTATGGTCGCTGACCGAAAGGCCCACATGAAATATCTCGAAAAGAAGTCTCCAAAGCGATACAGTGCACTGATCAAGAAGCTTGGTTTGAAGAAGTAAAAAACTGACATATGTCAGTTTTTTCTTCGCCTATTTTTTGAGAGGGGATAAGCAGAATATGGATGGCCTGTAGTCTGATACAATACATAAGGGTCATACGTAGTCATATTTGCATACGATAGTTTTACTATTTAACAATTTTTTATATGAGTGTTATTAAACACAAAAATCAGCGGGTGGGGATATTTATCGATACTGCAAATTTATATCATAGTGCCAAGAACCTCTATGGTTCAAAGGTTAATTTTGGTCAAGTGGTCAAAGATGGCTTGGCCGGGCGACTGCTCACTCGAGCTATTGCCTATGTTATCAGTACTGAAGGAGGGGATGAAAAAAGTTTTTTTGATGCGTTGGAAAAGATTGGTATTGAAACAAAGACCAAAAACCTCCAGATATTTTCTGGTGGAGCAAAAAAGGCCGATTGGGATGTCGGTATTGCCATTGATGCTATTAAACTGGCTCCAAAACTTGATTCTGTCATTTTGATTACCGGAGATGGTGATTATGTGCCACTGGTGGAATATTTGAAAATGCAGGGCTGTCAGGTGGAGGCAATTTCCTTTGGTAAGTCGGCTTCTGGTAAGCTGATCGAAGCGGTAGATGACTTTATTGACTTGGATGAGACGCCGGCAAAGTACCTTCTCGGCTACCGTCCACAAGGTAGAGTGACTCGAAGACGATTTGATAAGGATATTCCTCAGGAAATGTAGTTTTTAGTAAAATTTTACAAAAATCTGGTCTAAATACCAGATTTTTTGTTATGAGAAAAATTGGTATACTACCAATACGATTATGCCCCCAGAACAAACAGATTTTATCGAGAAAAAAGCACAGCCTATCGCTCCTCATTTACAAGAGACGACTGTTCCACCTACCAATCCACATTTGCAAACACTTCGGACGTATCGAGCGGATGTAGAGGCAACTATACATACCAACAATGAGTCGGTCGTCTCTATTGCTTCGGCAGAAGCTCGAGGACGTGAGAAAGATATTTTTACTACCACAGATGCCAAAAAATTTAGATTTACTATGCCACATATGTTTGGTGGTGCGACAAGTGAAGGTCAGAGTGGTACCAATAAAGAAAATGTGTTGTTGACGTACGGAGTATTGCCTCTGGTGGGTGTTTTATTATTTATTGTTGGTGGAGGTATTGTTTTTGCTGTCTATAAGTACACACATACACAGAGTACCCAGGTGGTTATTCCTCAGGCAATGGCAATATTACCGTACACGACAAAAAAAGATATTGATGTTAGTAAAGGCACCATACACGATCAGATTTTTGGAAGTATCGTCAATCAAACAAAATCATACAATGGAGTACTTGGTGGTTTTCTGTTCGTGAATTTGCTCAAGGGACAAACACCTCTATCAGCTACAGAATTTTTTAGTGATCTTGCTCCAGGGGCGCCAGGAACCCTCGGTCGGTCTATTGGAGACAAATATATGACTGGTGTATATAGTGGCACAATAAATACTCCTTTTATTGTATTAACCTCAAGTGATTATGGGCAGACATACAGTGGGTTGTTGGCATGGGAGACAACTATGCAACATGATATGGCTGGATATTTTCCTGGGGTAGTAGCACCTGCTCTCACTACAACACCACGATCATTTGAAGATGATACCTTTAATAATCATGATGTGCGTATCCTACGAGATGATAGTGGTAAGATTGTCTTGGTATATGGATTTTTTGATAAAAATACCTTTGCTATTACAAGTAACGAAACAGTATTTCAGAGTTTAATGACTAAGTATCTTAATACTCAGTTGGTGCATTGATAAAAATACGTTACACTAAAGTCATGAATACAGACATTTTTAAAACAAAATTGATCGAGGAACAAATGAAGCTTGAGGCTGAATTGAGGACCGTCGGTAGTCCGGACCAATCGCGTACTGGTCAGTGGCAAGGTATCAAAAGTGATTTGGATACTGATGTGGCTGATGAGGGTGAAATAGCTTTTGCTACTGAAAGTTTGGAAACAAATGAGGCTATTGTTCAAACCTTGGGAGTACGATTAAACGAAGTAGTGGCTGCTTTGGGGAGAATAGAAGTAGGAACATATGGTTTTTGCGAGGTGGCTGGAGAACCAATCGAAAATGATCGTTTGATGGCCAACCCTGCAGCAACGCGATGTAAGATACACATGGAAAAATAGAGTTGAGAAATTAGAAGCTAGAAGCTTGAGATTTGAATAAATTGGTAGGGAAATTTTTTTAATATATTAAAAAAATGATTTCAAAAGTCTATAGTGCACAACCTGATGTACTGAAAGCTCACCTCGTCACTATTGAAGTTGATTTATCAAAAGGTTTACACAGTTTTTCGATCGTTGGGTTAGCCAGTAAGGCTGTGGATGAAGCAAAAGACAGAGTGTCTGCTGCTATTAAAAATTCTGGCTGGAAATCACCAAAAGCTAAAAATCAAAAGATTGTTATTTCGCTTGCACCGGCTGATGTTAAAAAAGAGGGGACAGGATTTGATCTGGCTATGGCGGTGGGCTACCTTGCTGCTTCAGAAGACATACGTTTTAATCCAAAAGGACGTTTGTTTTTAGGAGAGCTGTCGCTTGATGGGAGCGTTAAAGCAGTTAAAGGTGTCTTGCCGATGATTCGTGAGGCCAAGGCACGGAAATTTGTAGAATGTTTTGTACCGAAAGATAATGCTGTTGAGGCCGCTTTGATTGATGGTATAACAATTTATCCTGTAGAGAATTTGCTTGAAGTGGTGGCACATATTGATGAAAAAATAGAATTACGAAATACGAATAAAGAAGTACGAATGAGAGAGGAAGAGGATCGGGGGCCGGAGATAGTACATAAGGAGATAGAACCACAATTAAAAACAAAAATACACTTTGAAAAAAGAGAATCAGAGATTGATATTGGCGATGTAAAGGGACAAGAAGCTGCCAAGCGAGCACTGGCTATTGCTGTGGCTGGTGGACACAATATTTTGATGTATGGACCACCTGGCACAGGTAAGACAATGTTGGCCAAAGCAGCAGCAGGGTTGTTACCGGAGTTATCGTTTGATGATGTATTGGAAGTGACCTCTATTTATTCTGTCCAAAGTAATATACAAGGTGAATTGGTGACTCATGCTCCATTTCGAGCACCCCACCATACCGCATCGTATGTTTCGATCATTGGTGGTGGAGCCAGTCCTCGACCAGGAGAAGTAACTCTTGCTCATAAAGGTGTTCTTTTTCTTGATGAGATGCCAGAATTTTCGTCACAAGTGTTGGAAACATTGCGCGAGCCACTGGAAGAAGGAAAAGTGCGTATTTCTCGAGCCAAGGGTACCGCTGAATATCCAGCCAATTTTATTCTTATTGGAGCCATGAATCCCTGTCCGTGTGGTAACCGTGGTATTAAAGGAAAGATGTGTATTTGTTCGCCTGTTCATATTGAACGATATAAACGAAAACTCTCTGGACCGATTGCTGACCGTATTGATTTATGGGTAGAAGTATCAAAAGTAGATCATGAAAAGTTGGTAGATAAAGTGGCTAGTGGTGTATCGAGTAAAGAAATGCGAGTGATTATTCAAAAGGCTCGAATGGTCCAAAAGAAACGCTATGCAAAAGAAAAAATATCATTGAATAGTGAAGTGTCGGTCAAACAACTTGTTAATCTTGTGGATGTATCAGATGAATGTAAGAAGATTTTAAATGATTCAGCAAAGTCACTCGACCTCTCGGCCCGGGCATATCACCGGATCATTAAAACTGCTCGAACTATTGCAGATTTGGCAGAGGAGAAAAGTATCAAACCGGAGCATATATACGAAGCATTACAGTATCGACCAAAGATGTATATGTAGAACTGGGTTTTTTGTGTAAAAGTATTACACATCTCATAAAATAGAATGACATGAAATTTTATTTTATGATATAAAAACTAAACTCCAGATTATTATCAACTTTCACAGTTTCTCCAAGGTCGCGGATAGATTTGAAAAATATTACGAGCCGATGAGATTGGTGAAATTTGGAAGTTCCATCTACATTAAAACGGATTGGTGGCTCCTCGGATTTCAAAATGGACATGATTACCTGTCGAATCTCCTGTTGAGCCCATTTTTCCAATAATTTGACCCTGAGTAACAACTTCCCCAACAGATACATCGACTTGTGACATGTGACCGTAGAGTGTTTGCGTACCGTTTGCATGATTGATAACAACATATGAGCCATAGCCACCATTCCATCCACCTGATCGAGCAACAATAACTGTACCATCGGCGGATGCCATGATTGATGTTCCATATGCTGAAGCAAGGTCAACTGCATTGTGACCATGAATACCTTGAGTTTTGATACCCCCTATAAGTGGTCGCTCGTAGTATCCAATAATAACAGGGAAGTTTGGACCATGAGTGCCAACTGCTGGTGAATAATATGGAGAGCTACCAGCCGGTGCGGTAAGTATTTTGTTTGATTTTGAATTGGTCTGTGTTTGGCTCTTGGTACTACTGGTGACAGACATTTCACCATCGGGAATGATCAATGTGTCACCAACAGCTAGTTTGTCACCAACGGAAATATTGTTGAACGACGCAATATCAGTGGCATCACCTTTTAATTTTGTGGCGATTGACTTGACCGTGTCACCAGATTTTATAGTGTATTCAACACCAGAGATGGGTAGAATAACTAGTTCATCACCAGGTGAGACCTTACCTCCCTTAATATTGTTTGCCCAAATGATGGTATTTGTGCTGACACCAAACATATGGGCGATACCGGAAAGAGTGTCACCTGCATGAACAACATAGAGGCTAATTTGGTCACTTTGTGGAGCAGTAACTACCGGAGAGTCTGTATCAACAGATGCGAGTGATGTTCCTGATACGATAGTAATGGCACCTGTAGAGGTACTGTTTTCTGGAGCACCAGATGCTTGCAGGAGAGCAATGTTTTGAGAATTAGTCGCTCTTGTTTGAGAAGATTGAGCAGATGAAAAGAGAGATCCAACCAGGTTAAGAAAACCAGATGCATAGGCAAATACGGGTATGATGACAAGCAAAAAAACGAGTACTCCAAAAGAGATCTCTATTTGTTTGTGTATGTTTTTCAAAAAATAAAGAAGTCCTCTCGGGTGAGGCCGACTATCGCTTTGAGAATTATTTTTTAAACTGTTTTTGGAAACAGATGCTGGGAATTTTTTTCTTATATTTTTTTCTTAATTTTCAATTCTTTCGTTCAGAAATGGCTCTGTTGAGCCGTATAATGGATAACCTGCATATACGTCTATTATACTACATGGTGGGTTCCATACAATATCATTTGGACACAGTTTGTGTTATGGTTTTGGCATGGAATTTAGTCAAAATAGACCAAAAAAATCCCTTGGGCAACACTTTTTAACCTCTGAAGGCGCCGTGGCTAATATGGTGGAGTCTTCCGGAGCATGTAAAAATGATGTTGTATTGGAAATTGGCCCTGGTAAGGGTGTTTTGACGACTGTTTTACTCAAAACTGGAGCAAAGGTGGTAGCGGTAGAAAAGGACGATTCATTAATTGGTTTGCTTACTGAGAAATTTACGAAGGAGATTGCTAAGGGTAAGCTCGTGGTAATCCATGGAGATATCTTGACTGAGGATGTGTCGAATCTGGTGGGTAAGAAACCATATAAGCTGGTGGCCAATATCCCTTACTATATTACCGGAGAAATCATCAGAATGTTTTTGACGGCAGAGCAGAAACCGGTATCACTGACGCTGCTTATTCAAAAGGAAGTGGCTGAACGGATTGTGGCTAAAGATGATAAAGAAAGTGTCTTGTCCTTGTCGGTAAAGTTTTTTGGGCAACCTGTGTATGTTTCGATGGTTAAGAGGGGATCATTTTATCCCATACCAAATGTTGATTCGGCCATATTGAGGATAGAGATACGAGATACGAGACAAGAAATAGCAGAAGAAAATTTTTTTATTGCAGTAAAAGCTGGCTTTAAAAGCAAACGAAAGAAATTAATTTCTAACTTAGGAAGTGTCTATGAAAAAAATGTGCTCAATAGTGCGTTTGAAAAATTGTCCCTTGATCAAAATACACGTGCCGAAGATGTTGGTTTGGAACAGTGGCTTGAGTTATTGAAATGTATTAACTAATATACATAAAATATTTCACTAAATGTGTGGGAGAGCGTCGCTCCTTGGGGAGTACGGGTGGTTAATGTAAAGGTGGTGGTGATAGCTGATTCAACTTCATTTGTTCTACTGAAAGAGATATTACTCACATCTATTGTTGGATCATTGAGTATTTGTGGTGTTTGATTACCACGAGTGAGTGTTATTGCGTGGGCGACAGTGCTGATAGTGTATTGATGGTATGTGCTCGTGTCGTAAGGAGTAACCGTTAGTGTCGAAGTATTTGTACCTGGTGCTGGAGTAGAGACTAGCTGAGCGGTAGAGATGAGCCAGCCAGTTTTAGATAATATAAACTGACCTTCGATTTCCATGTTGCTTTGTGTTTGGTTTCGCTGATTTGATTCAATCATATTGTATGTACCAACAAGTACACCTCCAATACATATTGAAAAAAGGCCGATGTAGATGACTACTTCAAATAAAGAAAAACCTTTTTGTGTGGTGTGTGTGTTTTTCATTGAGATTCTATGACGGACAAGTATCCCTTGTCAGCGGTATTGTTTGATCCGACATATACATAATTTCCTTCACAATCCATAGATGGTTCAGTGATACTGCCAACGCCAGGCAAGGCGAGTATTGCAAATGGGGTGGCTGTCCAGGGTGTGTCTGGAGATATTTTTTTAATGAGTAGTTCTTTGTTGGTCAGTAGATAAAGAAGAGAGTTACGGACCAATATACGATCGATACTTTCACCAGTAGTAGTTAAGGGAAATGATCCAATAGTAGTAAGTGATGATGGTTGTGTAGTATCGAGAGTATAGAATTCAGGAATGGTATCTGCATTTCCTGAAATATTTGAAGCTGTTTTTCCAAGATAGATGGTGTGTGCCACTGTATATATATGTTTACCGTTTCCTCCGATACCAGAGGGACTAGAAAATCCACCAATACGAAATGGGTGTGTTGGATCACTCACATTAAGAATGGTCAGTTGTTCGTCAAATGATGTGTTTTTTGGATGGACAATGTATGCGTAAGCGCCAACAACAGAAATTGCATTGATAGCACTCCCAATAAAATAACTACCGAGTAGTTGTGGATGCAGAGGGTCATGAACATCAATGATATGAAATTCTGGGTTTGTTGTACCTGTTAAACCAAGGTATATCAAACCATGAGAATAAAAAATACTATTACCGACGCCGGCTGTTGCTACGACAGTCGGATCAATTTTGTAGGTAGTCATGACATACGGTGTGCTGGTAGCGAGATCAATAATTTGTAGCTGACCTTTTGCAAAACTACTAGCACTGGCTATGTAAGCAAAACTATGTGTGCTTGACGAAGCAATGGCTAGTGCAGCAGGACCTATTTGACTGGTTGTGGCGGTGTCGATTTTTGTTTGGAGTGTGGGGTGCGTGGGATCAGTTATGTTAAAGATGAAAAAAGTTGGCTTAGTTTTAGTGTCAGCATTAGCTGTAATATAGAGGTGTTGTTTGTATGCGTTAATATCGGTAATGGTGTAGGTGCTTGTGGAGTCACCAATCAAATTAGCCACATCAGTGGTGGAGTTAACCACATGTGGGTGTGACCAGTCACCGTCAGGATCCGGCTCACATGTTTCACCACTTTCGGCGCTATCTGTGTCGGCCAGGATTGAAGTCAGTGAAACGTGTCTAGATTGGCCAAGAATGTTTTTCCAACTGACAGTGGCTGTAGCTCGAGTGACAAAGAAGTCGTCGGTATTTTCTGATACTGCAGTAGTGAATGTACTGGTGGTAGAGCTCGTGGCTACCAATAGTTTGAAATCAGTCGATGCGTCCGCACGAGTGGTGTGCAGGAGTTGTTCTGCCACGAGGAGAGCCACGTGCTCGGTTGAACTATCAGCAAGAATATTTTGATTACCAGAAGATACCAGCAAGACAGTAGCCAGCGCAGAGATGATGATACTGAGAGCGAGGATGATTTCTAGTGTCGCAAATCCTGTATGGTGTGCGCGTCTCCAGATTTTGTTTTGAAATTGGTAGTGTGTCATTGATATATTTGACCAGTATCACTAATAGTAGTGGTAGCTGTGTGTCCGGCATTATCCGATATTGTGATGGTCCATACATCATATGGAGTGGTGGTGGCATCACCAGACGGGGCAGTAAAAATAACCTCGTTCATTCCAGTGAGATGCGTGTTTGGGTCTAAAGATACAGTTTCATTGTAAATGTCAGTGGGATTGTAAGTGTTTCCTGAAAAGAGAGTGTAGCTGTCAGTATTAAAGTGAACACCGTGTGATGTGCCAGCAGTACAATTGATGGTCCCGCATACTGCGTTCATTGTTTGACTTCGTGCTTTGTGGAGTGCATCGAGTAACTGAGTGCGAGTATCAGCAAAAGTAGCATGCCATAAGTCGTGTATACCAAAAGAAAATGTACTCGTAGCCAGTATCATAAAAATAGAAACTGCGACCAGTATTTCAATAAGGGTAAATCCTTTTTTGTACATATGTGTTATGTGTGCAAATTTTGAGTGATGCTGTAAATGGGAGTAATGATTGCCACAGCAATGAAACCAATAATCAATCCCATGGTGACCATTAGTATAGGTTCTATACTGTTGCTAAGATTTTTGGTGAACTCATCAATTTCTCGTTCATAATGTTCGGATAAATAAATAAATGATTGTGACAGGTTACCACTGCGTTCGCCAACGGATGTGATCTGGATTAAGGTGTCTGGAAAAAGTGATGGTGAAGATGCGAGGTATTCAGACATAGTCGCTCCACGGTTAATGAGTGTGGCGAGGGTATGAAATTCTTTTCTGTAGGCACTGTTGATTGTCGTGTGGGCAGAGATCGGTATTGCTTCACTGATGGTCAAACCACTTTTAATAAGTAGGCCGGTGGTTCGAGTAAAATTTGCTAAGTTGTATTGTTGGATGGCTGTACCAATAAGTGGGATGCGTATAAGTGTACGATCAGTGTGAAGACGAAATGTGGCATTTTGCGTATGAAGTGTCATGAATAATATGATGAGTAAAATACAGCCGAGTATTATAAAGAGACCATCGTGTTGAATAAATTGACTAGTGGCAATGACTATGCGAGTAGAAAGAGGGAGGTGCATATGCAGGCTCGTAAAGACAGGCATGATTTTAGGAAATAAATAAATCATCAAAAAAGAAGTGATACCGACAGTGGCCATGGTGACAATCAGTGGATACATACACGCACCGAGGATTTTTCGCTTGAGAATTTGTTTCTTTTGTAATTCGTCAGAAATATATTCTAGATTTTGAGCGAGTATTCCAGAATTTTCTCCGACGTCAATAATATTCAACATGAATTCTCCAAACACTCCATTTTGTTTTTTCATGCTGCCAGATAATGAGAGTCCAGTGGATACGTCAGATATCAGTTTATTAAGAATATTTTTTTGTTGTGTGTTGCGTGTTTGCGCGTGTAACATTTCCAAACTTTCTAGGAGAGTGACGTCTGCACGAATAAGAAATGAAAGACGAGTGGCAAAGAACATGTGATCTGTCGTCGACATGCGCGGACGAGATATATGTTCACGAGTTGTTTTGAAAAAAGTACGAGACTTTTCAAAAAGGGTTTCCATCCCGTTAGAGTTTTAATGTGAC
>CAIQCQ010000007.1 GCA_903870365.1 uncultured bacterium
GGATTAATAAAAAGAAGTTTTGGCAGGTTAAGAAATCTGAGGAACAATGGAGTTTAGCAGAGTGTATCATTGGTAAACATATTGGTAATCTCTCCAATAGAGATGCGATTCTTATTGCAGGAATGTTGTATTGGGCTGAAGGTAATAAAAAAAGTGAATTAAATCTTATTAATAGTGATCATTTTTTAATGAAGTCCTTTGTGGATGGTTTATTGGCTTTGGGTTTACCTAAAAACAGAATACGTATAAGTATTAGGTTGTATGAAGATTTGGATGAAAAAAATGTAGTGAATTTTTGGTTAAAAGAGTTAAATTTAAAAAAAGAACAACTGGTGTCTGTAAATTGGTTAAAAGGGAAAAAGAAAGGCAAGCTTCCTTATGGAATGTGTCGTCTTCGAGTTCAAAAAGGAGGATTGTATTTTAAACAGTTGATGGGTATTATACCTTTTGTTAAAGGCCGCCATAGTTCAATGGATAGAACGAGGAGTTCCTAATTCCTAAATGCAGGTTCGATTCCTGCTGGTGGCACAATATTTCGAAGAAATTTTTATATAACAATACGGGTGTGTGGCCCCATAGATGACGGTGGCTTGTTTTGGTAGTATTTGATATAACTCGATCCGTTTAATACAACAAAAAATACGTGCAGATGATGGATATTCAGCGTATAATTAGCATATTACTTTTTGTCCAATAATGTATAGTGTATGACACCAGAAGAAAGACAGCTTTTACATAAAATTGCGGAGACGGTAGATGAAAACAATCATATGCTCCATAGTGTACGGCGTTCTATGCGCTGGACGAGTATTATGCGTTGGGTGTACTGGATTATTATTATCGGTACCTCTGTGGGCGCATTTTACCTCCTTCAGCCATATCTCAATACGCTCATGGATACGTATTCCAATACTCAAAATAGCATTTCAAATCTCAAGAATATTGTAAATTCCGCTAAGCGGTAGGGGAATTAAAAATCAAGAGTTCTGCCTTTGTAGAGATATGCCTCTTTTAAAAATTCAGCATCGTCTTTTGAACTGTGTTCAATCATATGACAGTTTGCACACAAAAGAATGCACTTTTGTATTTCTACTTTTATGGAATTCCAACTTTTGTTGGCGACTGTACCAATAGTAAAATCTTTTTCTTTTGATTCAAGATGGTGAAATTGAAGAGCCGCTTGATTTCCATGCCATCCACATTTTTGACACTCACCACCAAGATATTTAATAGCAGCAGCTTTTGCCCTAAAGCGTCTAATTTTTGTATTACAAGATCCACAGCGAACCCGACCTCTTTTTTGGTAGTCTTTAAATTCTTTGTGACATAATTTACATATTTTCATACTATCTAGTATAGCATTATATGCTCTACCAGTTCTGTTTTATATTGCAAAAACGCTTGTTTTTGTTACTATAAGGACTGCCTATATAGATAACTGTTTGGTAGGTAATACAGTGTTTGCCGGGTAATTGTTTTGGTAGGTAATGCAGTGTTTGCCGGGTAATTGTTTTGGTAGGTAATGCGGGATATGCCTGGGTAATTGTTTTGGTAGGTAATGCGGGATATGCCTGGGTAACTCAGTTGGTAGAGTGCTTCCCTGAAGAGGAAGAAGTCGCCAGTTCAAATCTGGCCCCAGGCACATAAACAAACAAAAAACCGCATAAGCGGTTTTTTGTTTGTTTATCCCTTTACCTTCAAACGCGCCTGTTTGTGTTTATCTATTTTTGGTAATCGTATAATAAGAAGTCCATGTTTTTCAACCGCTTCTGATTCCTCAACATCTATTTCTGTAGGGAGCATAACTGTACGAGAAAATGTACCCCAATAAAGTTCTTGGTGTACGTAGTCTTCATCAGTGACTGATTTTTCAGTTTCTCGCTTGCCTTTGATGGTCACCATGTCGCGAGTAATAGTGATATCGAGGTCTTCGGGACGGACACCAGCCACCATAGTCTTGATGATGATTTCATTTTGATTTTGGTATACATCAACAGTCAGCTCTCCTTCTTCTGGTTCTTCTTCTATCCAATGAGATGCGACAGGTTCTCGTACGGGTACTTGAGATGCACTTGAAACAACACCAACTTTTCTTTGTGGTGCAGTATTTTGTTGTGAATAGTTTTGAGAACGTGTTGGTGTATTGACCATCGGTTCATCATCAAAATTTTCATCTTGAGGATCTATTTTTATTGCTCCTGTTAATTTTTCAAAAAAAGAACGATTATCTTTTGCCATAGTATTTTTTGTTAGTGTATTGTATATGATATCACAGAACAGATTGTCGTCTACTGTATTTTTTCCACATGAATACTTTTAATGCGCTCAAACATATACATCAGACCGATCAGTCCAATCCAGACAAAACCAAAAATTAAATAAACGCTTGTATTTGTTTCATTCAGTATAAATAAATTAAAGAGTGTGTGTAGGATTGTTGCAATAACTAAACCAGTTATTGCATAGATAACTTTCCATTCCCGTGTTTTGGTAAAAGAAAAAGCGAGGAAAATACCAAGAGTAGATGAGGATATAATATGAAGAAGTGTTGCACCGATAAAACGTAAGTTGCCAGTGATGATGGTATCAGCAATATTTCCAGAGATCAGTGGATCAATAAGGAACAGTGTATTTTCCATAGCCACAAAACCAAGAGCAGCCACAATCATATACATGATTGGGTCGACAGGTTCATCATCTGCTGTCTGGTGGAGACCTCCTATCCAAGCTGTACCATATTTGAGAGCTTCTTCTATGAAAGCCCAAATAAAAAAGAGTATCGTAGTATCAGTCGTATATGTTTGAGCCAGGTGCTGGAGGGGTAATGCAGCAAATACCGACAGCATACCTCCGAGAAAAGTAAAAATAATAAACTTGGTTGGTTCGGGGTGAATATCTTCTTTGAGCCAAAACCATAGCCAGACGACAGCTGGAATAATACCAAATATGGCAGCAAAGAGCGTGGGGTTGTGAATTATTAACAAAGAAAAAGCATCAGACATAAGGGTTGTTCGTAGCACTCAACTTGTTTTTTTAAAAAAGATTCACGCATATTTTTTACTAAAAATTGCTCGTGTTTGCGCCAGTCGCGCTCGTAAGGAACTTTTTTAAAAAAACAAGTTGAGTGTACTCACTTTATACTACCACTGGCCATGGTGTAATCATTAGTATCTTGTCCCCACCTCGGAGAATATCCCATAGTTCCTCAGTAATAAACGGCATAAATGGATGGAGTAATATGAGGGAAGTGAGAAAAATATGTTTCAACAACCATTGTCGTGAAGTTTTTTCCTCAGGTGTACCCGTACCTTGTTTTTTGCTGTCACCAAAGACTGAACCAAGGATAGTTTTACTTTCTTCTATAATACTGTCAGCAAAACGATGCCAAACATATGCATAGAGTTTTTCTCCGGCAAGGTAGAATCGGTAGTCTTCCATGTCTTGCGTCACCTCTGTGACAAGTGCTTCAAATTCAACTAGCAACTCATTGTCTGTAGTGGACAAACTTGGACGGGTATTGTTTTCATCTGTCGTATTTTCTGAAACAAAACGAGCAATATTCCACAGTTTATTTGCAAAATGTTTATAGGCTTTAAATTTATCATTAGAAATTTTACTATCATTGCCTGGTCCGGTACCAATGATGAGACCCATGCGAGTCGCATCTGCACCAAACTGGCTGATCATATCGAGTGGGTCCACATTGTTGCCAAGTGACTTACTGATTTTTCTACCTTGGCTGTCACGTACGAGGCCGTGCAGGTAGACTGTTTGAAATGGTACTTGGCCAACAAGGTATGTGGACATGAGTATCATGCGAGCCACCCAAAAGAAGAGAATATCATAACCAGTTTCAAGTACTGTGGTTGGATGATAGTTTCGCAAGTCTTCTGTGTTGTTTGGCCAGCCGAGTGTGGAAAATGTCCAGAGACCAGAAGAAAACCATGTGTCGAGAGTATCAGGGTCTTGTGTCCATCCATCTCCTGTAGGTGCTTCAATTCCACAATATACTTCTGTGTTTTGATCGTTTGTTTCATTTGAATCTTCCATTTTCGACTCATTTCTGTACCACACAGGTATTTGGTGTCCGTACCAAATTTGTCGGGAAATACACCAATCACGGAGGTTTCCAATCCAATGTGTATAGACTTTTTCAAATCGGTTGGGGAGTATGTTAATACTTTTTGTCTCTGTCACGGAGAGCATCAGTTTTTTGAGCGTGACCAGGTCCCCTTTTTTGATACCGGGCATACTATCGTGCGGGTATGTGAATTCAGTGTTCACTCCGACAAACCACTGTAACTTTGGTAGTGGTTCCACGATGCCGCCTGTTCGTTCTGCAGTACTCACATTTTGGTCAATCTCCTTTTCATCCAGCATGAGATTGTTGTCTCGAAGCCATTGAGCCACGATTTCTCGGGCTTCTGTGGTTTTTTTGCCACTGAGGAGGGGGTTCTCGATGCTCATTTTGGCGTATTCATTGATCACCTGTTTTTTTGGTAGGTTGTGTTCCTCGGCCATTTGCCAATCTATGTGACTGTGAGATGGGGTGACACCAAGAGCTCCGGTACCAAATTCTGGATCAACTTCTTTGTCAGCAATGATTTGTATAGAAAGTTTTTCACCAACAAAATCAACATTATATGTTTTTCCGACAAATTGAGTGTATCGACTGTCATCTGGATGCACAGCCACAGCCACATCACCAACTTTTGTTTCGAGTCGGGTGGTTGATATAGCGATGGGGAAGTCGGATGAATACTTAAACGTATATAGAGTTGCTTTACGTTCTTCGTACACAATCTCATCATCTGATATGGTCGTCTGACCTTTTGGGTCCCAATTGACGATACGGTATCCACGATAGATCAGTCCGTCGTCATACATGTGTTTGAAAGCTGTTTTGACCGCGAGACTGCGCTGTTCGTCTAGTGTAAACGCTTCACGTGACCAATCAACTGAACAGCCCATCTTTTTCATTTGAGTCACAATGGTATCGTGACTTTCTTGGGCAAATGTTTCTACTCGTTGTAAAAAAACTTCTCGTCCGAGGTCGTGGCGATTTTTCCCTTCTGCTTTTTGAATTTCCTTTTCTACTTTTGATTGTGTGGCAATAGCAGCGTGGTCTGTACCAGGGAGCCACAACGTTTTCTTACCACTCATGCGAGCGTAACGAGTCATGGTGTCTTCGAGTGCAAGCATAAAAGCACTTCCCATGTGAAGTGTACCTGTTACATTTGGTGGAGGAAGAACAATAGAAAAATGAGGGGCGTCTGCACTGACAATATTGTTTTTGATACAAACATCAGGATTAAAGTATCCGCTTGTAAGCCAAGCAGAGTAGATCCGGTCTTCGGTTTCTATTGGGTTGTATGGTGTTTGCAACTTCTCTTTCATATATGAACTTGCATCTCTAGCGCATTCCGTCGTTGCTCGTCGATAAGAATTTTCCATCGTAGCTATAGTACGCCTCCAAATTCTTGTGTAACTCGCGCCTAGGACTGTATCCAGGTATGTAAGTTCATAGTATAACAGAGCTTGTCCAAAATCTAAACGCTGGAATGTAATGGGCTCGATAAAAGGACGTCATCAGATACAGAGTGCGAGCTCTTTTTTGTCCAAGGGGATAATCTAAAGGACAAATAAATGTCTCTCATATTGTCTCTAAAAAATGTCCTTCATAAAACATTTGTAAAATATGGACACATTGCTATTTTCAAGGACAGAGATTTTAAGGTTTTTTAAAATTCTCAAAATGTGGCTAGTAATAAGGATGTGGATAGATTTTGGTAAATTAGGTGGTACTTGACAAAAATTGTAGTTTAAGATAGTGTGCTGATCGAGGAGAGCTCTTTACAATGAGGAATATATCGATTGCAGTAGGTTTTTTAATTTTGACCTGTGGGGCAGTTTTTGCACAGCAGGTTCCGATTGAAGATGTTCACGAGTGTGTCATCAATGGCCCCGCCAATGTGGCAATAAACACAAACCGCCAGTTGGTGGAAGGAAGAGAAGAGATTACCACCAAAACGGGTGGCATCACTTGGGTTTCCCAGAGAGAGAAACCTGGTTCAACCACTATTACGTGGAAGCGGTGCCGACTTAAAGATGGTGAGCCAATGGTCATCGGGGGAGATGGTCTCCCTTGGATCAAGGCATGTGGAAATGACGCGATTCCTGAAGGCTGGGTCTTGCCGCTTCCTAACTGGTTGCGAACATTACTTACTGGAATCATCGGGCCCATGGGTCCGAAGGGCGATAAGGGTGACCCTGGATCTGTTGGTCCACAAGGACCTCCACCACCACAGAAAATTCTTTCTGAAGACGATGTAAAAAGAATTGTGGCTGAAGCTTTCATTACAATGAAAGCAGATGCTACGCCTACTGCGTTCACTAACACCGGTTGCGTCGTCAACAAGTCGGGAACTGCAGTACTCGTTGATGAGACAGGAAACCGAGTGTTTGAACTACGAACTCGAGGCACGCTTATCGATTTACCTCGGTATGTCGGTAAACGAGCCAAAGTATCGGGAGAAATTAATCCTGATGCTCATGCTGTTGCGGGCGCCACTCAGGTGGTGAATGTGACGGCAATCGAGTCAGTGAGTGGTGCAAGTTGCTCGGATATCGCGGCACGAATAGGTGGACTGACATCACCGGCAGGAATGGGATCAGCGGTTGGTGCTGCGGCAGGAGCTGGAGCATCTGCAGGGGTTAGCAAGGCCGTGATTGTTGCCGGTGTTGTTGTTGCTCTGGTAGTCATTGGCGGTGTTTTATACAAAGTTCTCGGAGGTGGTGGAAACGCACAGGCGAACGGGGATATCTGCGCGGCCGGGTCGGTCGCTGCAGTGTGTCAGGTCCAGGGCAGGTTGCCCTGAAGTGTTTGGGAGGGAGGGTGGCTAACACCCTTCCTATCCCAAATTTTTATACTTGAGATGAAAAATAATTTTCCAATATTTAAAATAGCAGTACAATTTTCTCTGATCGCCAGTATGTTTTTGACTGGCGTTTTTGTGAATCCAACAGTGACTATGGCTGCAAGTCCATGTGACCTTGGTGTATACAAACCAGCATTTAATCAATATCCAGAAACACTCAGTAATCTTGCTGGTTGTTTGAGTGGTGTTGGTAGTGAATTTCCAATTATTTCCGGTAATGTGCATGGAGCAGGTGTCTATGCTTCAAGTTTTAACGCACAGGTTGGAGACTCTATTACTTTGCGTGTGTATATGAACAACAGTGCAGATGCGGACTCTGGAGCAGTGATGCACGATGTCGCTTACAACACAGCAGAGACTGATTCAGCCAATGGAACAAGTCATGTCTTTACCACTACGTTAACTGCAAGTAATGCATTGAATAGTGGTGATCAAGGTTCAATCACTATCAATACTCCAGCGGGAGCGACCTTACAGGTCACCTCAGGAAGTTTGAGTGGAACTGTGGGCGACATGCATCCATATTTTGAAAATAACACAAATAACGACAAGGTTTTTTATATTACTCTGACTGTCGTCAAACCAGTGGTCGTCATTCCTCCAACCGTCACTATCACCACCAGTGGTGCCACTGGTAGTACACCAAACACATTTTGTATTTACACCAATGGTCATGCAAATGATACAATCACATACTCTGTAACAGGTAGTCCAGCTTCATCTTTGGCAGGAGACAAGATTCTTTGGTCTTCAACAAAAA
>CAIQCQ010000008.1 GCA_903870365.1 uncultured bacterium
AGATCTTGATTTCTAATCTATCGACTAACTTCAATTTTGGTTTTTTCGCCATACAAGAATGATACAACTGTCCTGATTCATTACGGAATGGATTATGGAGTATCGATGTTTCCACTATTGATCAAAAGACATTTGACCTGTCAGTAAAGAATCCAAACAAAGGTGGTGAGATTGCTTTGCGCGAGCCGAAAGAGATTTTGGCAGAGATGAAGGAATTGGATACGAAAATACAAAGTAGTGTAATGAGTATAAAAGATATTTTATGAAAGAAGTTGCCGAGACTATAATTGAACAGATCCTGCAAGGAAATTCAGAGAACCTGAACCTAGAGTTTAAGTCGACTTTTGATTTTGATGAAAACGTATGGGCAAGAGAGAGGTTGATTCGTTCCATCTTAGCTATGTCAAATACGAGGAATGGCGGCTACGTTTTAATTGGTGTTGCCGAAAATGCTGATAAAAGTCTAAACCTCTCTGGACTTGATGATGCTCATCTACAATTATTCAAGACTAAAGTGGAAGATCTAAAATCCAAAGTAGAATCTTTTTCTAGTTCTCCTGTGGGTTATGAAGTTGGTCTCGGTGAGTATAAAGGGAAAAAGTTTATTTTGATCAGTGTTACTGAGTTCCCCTTAAATCCATTGATATGCCGGAAAAATGGTGAGCATAAAGACAAGCACCTAGAAGAGGGTTCAATTTATATTCGTACTCTTAAAGATAAACCATCTTCTATCAAGTTAACGAATCCTGTCGATATTCAGGATTTTTTAGAGCGATCATCAGATAAACAAATATCCAATTTACATAAGAGGGGTTGGAAACATGATACCGAGAATTTGTCAGACAATAAGTCTTCTTTTGAAAAGGAGAGGGGCACATTTTGATTATGAAAACAGAAGAAATAAAAAATAAATTAGATGCCGTGGGCAACATAAAGGTTATTTTTGAACCCTCTATCTACAACGATAACTTTCTTCAGAAGAAAGAACTTCAGGACATCATAGAAAAAACTGCCGTTAGCTTAAGAGGCTGGAGTTTTCCTCATATACCACGACAAGACAATGATGGCTCGAAGCGCCCTTATTCAATAGGAAATGGCGTAGAATTTTATACGGTCTGGGATAAATTCATAGAGATATTCCGTTTCTATCAAAGCGGCCAATTTGTGGCAAGGTTTGCTTTGTATGAGGATACTATAGGTGAATTGCATGGCAAGCCACTTGAAGCTGGCAAATACTTAGACTTTCTGAGCACTATCTACAAAATGACGGAGATTGTTTTGTTTATAAGAAATCTTATGGAGCAAACTGGCATTGAAGGAGGTAACCTCACTATTGAAATAAATAAGACTAGAGATCGAGAACTCGAAGCCATCTTCAGTCAAAACATATTCTCTTTTAATGCAGGATATGTTTGTGGCATGGAACAGGTTGTTGTGCGGGCGAGCTTTGAAAAGGAAAAGATCATGGTTGATCCTCTTAAAATAAGTCGCGATCTTATTAAGAGTATATTCGATGATTTTAACTGGAGAAACTACTCTGACCAAATGATCGAAACTCACCAACAGAATTTACTAAATCGACGTATATGAAAACTGACTGGCAAACAAAACAACTTGGTGATATTTTGAAATTGGAATATGGTAAGCCATTACCAAAAACAAAACGTAGTACAGGAGGAAAATACCCTGTTTACGGAGCTAACGGTGAAAAAGAAAGATCAGGTGATTTCTATTTTGATAAACCAAGCATAATTGTTGGTCGTAAAGGTTCTGCAGGTGAACTAAATCTGACGGAGGAAAAATTCTGGCCTCTTGATGTTACGTATTTCGTAACCTTTGATGAAAAGAAGTACGACCTGAAGTTTCTCTACAACCTTTTAGAAACCTTGGAATTACCGAAACTTGCCAAAGGAGTAAAGCCCGGAATAAATAGAAACGAGGTTTATTCAATTGAAGTGGCTACACCACCGCTTGCTGAACAAAAGCGTATCGTAAAAAAACTAGATGATGTTTTCGAGAAAGTAACGGAAGCTAAAGAGTGTGCGGAGAAGAATCTACAAAACTCAAGAGAGCTTTTTGAGGCTTATCTACAGAGCCTGAAAGGTGAAAAAACAAAACTTGGAGAACTTGTTGATATCAAAACAGGTAAACTCAACGCAAATGCCATGAAGGAGGGTGGTCAATACCCATTCTTTACATGTGCAAAAGAGATATACGCCATAGATAAGTACGCTTTTGACTGTGAAGCAATCCTATTGGCAGGAAATAATGCAGTGGGAGATTTTAACGTAAAGCACTATAAGGGAAAGTTTAATGTGTATCAAAGGACATACGTCATTACAGTAAATGAACAAAATAAAGTTTTATATCGACACCTATACTTTCAACTTCTGAATAGTCTCAAGGAGTTTAAGGCTAAATCAGTTGGAAGTGGAACCAAGTTTTTGAAACTTGGAATGATACAGAACCTAGGAGTTACACTACCATCACTCACAGAGCAAAAAACAATCGTCAAAAAGCTTGACCTACTTTTGAAAGAAACAAAGAAGTTAGAGAAAATATACGAACAGAAGCTAGCTAATTTGGAGGAGCTTAAGAAGTCTGTGCTAAGCAAAGCTTTCCACGCTGAACTATAATAAACATATGAACGAATCAGAAACACGAGCTGAATACATCGATCCAATGCTTAAAGCAAGCGAATGGGGTGAAGTGGATGGATCAAGAGTCCTTCGTGAGTTTCGTATTACCGAAGGCAAAATCCAGACTGGTGGCAAGCGAAGCAAGCCAGAAATTGCTGATTATATTTTGGTCTATAAGAATCGTAAGATTGCTGTCATTGAAGCGAAGCAGGCAGAGCTACCTGCGACAGAAGGAATGGCACAGGCAAAGTCATATGCAGAGAAACTCCATATCGATTACACCTATTCTACGAATGGCAAGGAGGTGTACCAGATCTCAATGAAGTCCGGACAGGAGGGACCGGTAGAAAAATTCCCTACACCTGACGAGTTGTGGAATAAGACCTATTTAGATCAGAACGAATGGAAGGAAAAATTCTCTGCTGTTCCGATAGAGGGCGATCATGGCAAGCGTTATTACCAAGAACTGGCAATCAATAATGCATTGGACGCTCTGGCAGAAGAAAAGTCACGGATATTACTTACTATGGCGACAGGCACCGGCAAGACCGCGGTAGCGGCTCAAATTGCTTGGAAGCTGTTCCAGACACGTTGGAATCTCAAGAGAGATGGAACTCGCAGACCAAGAATCTTATTTTTAGCCGATAGAAACATTCTCGCTGATCAAGCTTTTGGTAACGACTTCTCGATCTTCCCGAATGATGCCAGAGTGAGGATAAATCCGCTTGATATACGCAAGAAAGGAGGCGTGCCAATGGGTGGAAGTATTTTCTTCACCATATTCCAGACTTTCATGAGTGGTCCGGATGGAACGCCGTATTTCGGAGAGTACCCACCAGACTTTTTTGATTTCATTATTATCGATGAATGTCATCGTGGTGGAGCGAATGACGA
Source organism: uncultured bacterium (assembly GCA_903870365.1). Classification (GTDB taxonomy): domain Bacteria; phylum Patescibacteriota; class Minisyncoccia; order Phycocordibacterales; family DATDWN01; genus CAIQCQ01. The sequence continues at coordinate 3,534 of CAIQCQ010000008.1, forward strand.
AGGCAACTGGCGAGGTATTTTGGAGTATTTCTCTCCGGCAGTACAACTCGGACTTACTGCTACCCCAAAAAGAAAGGACAACGTGGACACCTACAAATATTTTGGTGAGCCAGTTTACATCTATTCACTCAAGGAGGGTGTGAATGATGGGTTTCTCACTCCGTTTAAGGTGAAGCGCATTAAAACTACTCTCGATGATTATATTTTTACGTCTGACGATCAGATTATTGAGGGAGAGGTGGAGGAAGGCAAGATTTATGAAGAGGCAGATTTCAATAAAATAATCGTCATAAAAGAACGTGAAGCAAAACGTGTCCGCATCATAATGGATGAAATCAATCAGGATGAGAAAACTATTATTTTCTGTGCGACACAAGACCATGCTCTTGCTGTCCGTGATTTGGTCAACCAATACAAGACAAGTAAAGAGCCAAACTATTGCGCTCGAGTGACGGCTAATGACGGTGCTCGTGGAGAGCAGTATTTGCGTGAGTTTCAGGACAATGAAAAGACTATCCCGACTATTCTCACTACATCACAGAAACTCTCTACCGGCGTTGACGCGAGGAATGTACGCAATATCGTGCTGATGCGCCCCGTGAATTCTATGATCGAGTTTAAGCAGATTATCGGACGTGGGACCCGACTCTTTGATGGCAAAGAATACTTTACTGTCTATGACTTTGTGGATGCATATCACCACTTTGCTGATCCGGAATGGGATGGTGAACCGATAGACGAAACAACAGAAACAGAACCCAAACCACCAAAGGGGCCCGGAGGCGATGAACCACCGATTCCGCCAGAACCGCCGGAGGAGCCAAAGAAAAAGTTGAAGATAAAATTGCGTGATGGTAAAGAACGGGAGATCCAACACATGATCTCAACTTCTTTTTGGAGTACTGATGGGAAACCGGTTTCCGTGCAAGAGTTTATGGATAATATGTTTGGTGCAATGCCGGAGTTTTTCAAGAGCGAAGAAGAATTACGAAAGATTTGGTCTGATCCTGTGACAAGAAAAGTATTCCTTGAAAAGATTTCTGCAATTGGATACGGCAAAGATGAGCTGGAAATGCTACAGAAGATGATTGATGCAGAACAGAGTGATCTGTTTGATGTTTTGAATTATGTTTCTTTCTTAACCCCTACTATCTCGAGAATTGAGCGAGTAGAGCAAGCAAAGGGAAAGATTTTTGAAGGATTGAACGAAAAACAAAAAGAGTTTTTAGATTTCGTCTTGTCGAAGTACGAAGAAAAAGGAGTTGAGGAGCTCGACGAGGAAAAGTTACCTGTACTCTTGAATTTGAAGTATCACGCCATTGCTAATGCTGTAAATATTCTCGGTGAGGTTGATTCTATAAGATCTGTTTTCTTTGATTTTCAAAAAGAGCTGTATGGGGCATAGCGTTAGGCTTTGAATTATTCGGAGTTTCCTAATAGCTGAAATTTGTTGAACTTTGGTAAGGAAAGCCTGAAGGATGGACAAAGTCTCGAACGCGGTCCAAAGGTCCCACGTGGGTCAAAACAGGGGCTAATTACGGCGTAATAATCACTTTGTTTTCAGTTTTGCTATACTTTCCATATGAAAAAAGCCTTTCTTTTCGTACTACTTCTGGGGGTCATAATTCCTCATGCTATTCCTGTATCTGCCCAGGAAATCGTGCCAGCCAAGCAAACTACCGTAAAAGCACAAGTTCTTGAGGTGTTGAAACAAGAAGTCAAACAAGTACCAGGCACTGATGTCAGTGATAACTACCAAACAGTGAAGGTTAAAATCCTCGAAGGAGACGAGAAAGGCAAAGTGGTAACTGTCGACAATGATTTTTTAAGTCTGAAAGTCGGTGAAGTTTTCTATCTCATGCACACAACGGGAGATATGGATTATCCGGATACCTACGCTGTCATGGAGCCATATAGATTGCCTGCTGTATATTTCTTCGTTGGATTGTTCGTTCTCTGTGTTTTGATTTTTGGAGGTATTCAAGGTATCCGAGGGCTTGTTTCTCTGGCAGGAAGTTTTTTGCTCATTCTTTACGTTCTTCTTCCAGGCATTATTCACGGATATTCCGCACTTGCGTTAAGCATCGGGGTTTCTTCTCTCATCATTATTCTCGGCTCGTATGTCACTCATGGGTTTAATAGAACAACGACATCTGCGGTCATCGGTATGATTATTACCATCATGTTCACTGGAGCTTTGGCATATGTAGCAGTTCACTCAAGTCGTCTTTCTGGATTCAACAGTGAAGAAACAGTCTATCTCAATCTTGATACGAGAGGGGCTATTGATTTTGTCGGGTTACTACTTGGTGGCATCATGATCGGTTTGTTAGGAGTTCTGTATGACGTGGCAATTGGACAAGCTATCTCTGTGGAAGAACTGCACAATGTCGGACCGCATTTGCCGCGTAGTGTCATTTACAAACGAGCGATCCGAATGGGACGAGAGCACATCGGGGCATTGGTGAACACCCTCGCTATCGCATACGTTGGAGCATCATTACCCTTACTTTTACTTTTCTACTCAAACAACGCAGGATTTGCTCAAACCCTCAACAGAGAGATTTTCTCAACTGAAGTCATCCGTATTATGATTGGCAGTATTGGTTTGGTTCTTGCAGTGCCGATTACCACATTCATTTCAACGACGATGCTCATACGAAATAAAAAGAAGGGAGATATGGAAACAATCGAGCGGGAAGAGAAAGCCTTGGAACATGTGGGGCATCATCATTAAAATAAAAATATATGATTAAAGAATACATCGCGTATCTAAAAGACAATCCGCAGGGTTATTGGTTTAAAGCAAAGCTCTATGGCTGGGGTTGGGTGCCAGTGAAATGGCGGGGGTGGTCTGCCATCTTTCTCTATATTCTACTCGTTCTTGGCCTCGTACTCACCAGAGAAAAGGATATTCCAGGAAATCCTGATTCAGGAAGCAATGTTTTGACATTTGCACTACCGATCATCATATTGACTGTTCTTCTCGTTATCGTTGCCTATAAGAAAGGAGAAAAACCACGCTGGCAATGGGGCTTGCCTAAAGAAAAGAAATAATAATTATTTAATTATGAAAATTAACAACATACTCAAACTCATCATCACCATCGTAGTTTCAGAACTGGCCGGTATCATCGGTTCGGTGTTTACCACACCATCCATTGCTGGCTGGTACGCAGGGATTGTCAAACCGGCTCTCAATCCTCCGGCATGGGTATTTGGACCAGTTTGGACAACACTCTTTGCCCTCATGGGCATTGCTGCGTTCCTAGTTTGGAAGAAGGGACTTGATCGCACGGATGTAAAGATTGCGCTCGGTATTTTTGCCGGTCAGTTGATTTTAAATACACTTTGGTCAATTATTTTTTTTGGTCTGTATAGTCCTGCCGGTGCGCTTATTGAGATCATATTCCTCTGGCTTGCCATCCTCGCTACGATCATCGCGTTTGCAAAAATATCCAGACCGGCTGCATGGCTTTTGGTCCCATACATCGCTTGGGTGAGTTTCGCCGCATATCTGAATTTTAGTATTTGGATGCTTAATTAATCTTAATCAAAATATATTTATGAAAGGATACGTCACAAACATTGAAAAGCTCTCGCTAGAAAACAATAACTTTCGCAAAGTTTTGTATACCGATAAAAACAGCCAGCTTGTCCTGATGTCACTCCTTGCGGGAGAAGAGATCGGCGAGGAAGTACACGATGTTGATCAATTCCTGCGTGTAGAAAAAGGAACAGGTACGGCAATCTTAAGCGACATCTCTCATGATCTTGCTGATGGCAGTGTCATCATTGTTCCGGCCGGCACAAAACACAACATTATCAATACTGGTGCGGATGAGATGAAGCTCTACACCCTCTACATGCCACCGCATCACAGGGACGGCGTGATTCATAAAACCAAAGCGGAGGGTGAAGCCGATACTACCGATGAATTTGATGGTAAAACAACCGAGTAATTTCTATTCTCGCTACATAGGCTCCGAACCCTGCCCGAAGGTCCCACGTGGGCCAAAACAGGGGCGAATTACGCCTAAGATAAGGCCTATTTTTGGTTTGGAATAGGCCCACATTCTACGCTTGACAGCATTCATAGAATGTGATAGGATATATACAGGTAATTCCCCTAAATTCACCCCTCAATCAGGACAGTCGTAGAATTACGACTGATAATACTCTTCATAATACCATTTGCTCTGGATACTTCCAGAGCTGTTTTGTATCCAAGAATCTTTCTTGGTTTGTTGTTGATGATATCAACAACT
>CAIQCQ010000009.1 GCA_903870365.1 uncultured bacterium
CTTTCGTCCAATGTGGAAGATTCTCGACTGCGGCCACCCGTAGGTGTATGGTCCGTGTCTCAGTACCATCGGTGGGGGTCACCCTCTCAGGTCCCCTAAGCGTCATAGCCTTGGTAAGCCATTACCTTACCAACTAGCTGATACTACGCAGGCCATTCCTTTAGCGATAAATCTTTACTCCGAAGAGACCATCAAGTATTAGCTAACCTTTCGGCTAGTTATTCCTGACTAAAGGGGATGTACCTACGTGTTACTACCTCGTTCGCCGGTGCCTTGCGGCCCCTTGACTTGCATGCCTTATCCACGCCGCCAGCGTTCATCCTGAGCTAGGATCAAACTCTTAAAAAAAGTAAAATACTTTTGAAAGTTTAATTTTAACTTTGGAGTGAACGGAACAAAATACAGAACAGTATAGATGGAAGCTAGAATCTAGAAGTTTGAAGCTGGAGAGATACAGTTTGTATTTCTCTCACTTCTTTCCTCAAGATTCTAGCCTCCAAATTCAAGCTTCGATTTTGTAGCTGTTTGTGATATATGAAAGTGGTATCTTAAACCACTTTCATTTGATGATGTTGTAAAAATCGCATTTGGTCTTTGCATAAATAAATATGCGACCAATCCGAAAACATTTTATAGGACATCTAAATGTCATATATTGTCTTCGCTCAGACACTATGAAAATAAATTTTCATCCGTCTTCGCTAGCCAATATAGAAAATGTTTCGCCATATCCACAGGCCTGACAGCTTGTGATATGGCATCCTTGTCTATTCAACAAGGACTTGCAATTGTTCTCAGAACTGGGCTTGTACACCCAGTTCTTCTATTTCAATTTGATTGTCAACGAACTTCGTAAACACATACTTTGTGTAAACAAAACGCCCTACTCAGAGCGCCTTACTAGTATACTCGCCAGCAAATGAAAGTCAAGCGTTTTACCGGGGTGATTTATATGAAATAGCTCGGGTCTTTTTTGCCAATCTCATCGTCTAAAATACAGGAAATATCCTACGTCCTATATCTAATAGGTCTTCGAATATTTCCTGTATTTTATACGCGACATTGTCCAAAAATCCACCGAGATTCGTGACCTATTATTTTGCACCAAAAAACCCACCTTGCAGAGAGCTTTTGGTCTTACTTGGTAGGTGTATATCTACTTCCACGAATCAACTGGAATTATCCGGACCAGTTTGATGGGAATTCGCTTCATGACCAAAGGATCATCAACTATGTTATTGATGAGCATTTTTGCAAAAGTAATAGCATCTGATTCTTTTGCCACGCCGGGAATTAAAACTGATTTTTCGACGCTAGTTTGCCAACTTTTCGAAGCATCGTAATACCGAATTTCTCCATAAAACAACTCATAATCAGCCATGATGTTTTTTCTCCTACTTCAATAGTAACATAATATAAAAAATAATCAAGTATGACCTTGATTATTTTTTATATTATTCAAGCTTCAAGCTTCAAGCTTCTAGATTCTAGATTCTAGATTCTTACTTCGAGCTTCTACTTCTTCCCTTTATTTCTCCATCCCTCCAAAGTCACCAGTAGTGGCGATGCCACAAAGATAGACGAATAGGTTCCGGTGATGACACCGATCAAAAGTACAAATGCAAAGTTATGTGTCGTCTGTCCACCGACAAAGTAGAGTGCGAGAAGGACGAGGAAGATAGTCAATGAGGTATTAATAGATCGGCCAAATGTTTGGTTGACTGATGCGCCGACCACTTCTTCAAATGCTTCTCCTGTTGCAGATCCGCCACGTTTCAATAAGTTCTCGCGTACTCGGTCAAACACCACAATAGTGTCGTGCACAGAGTACCCAAGGATAGCGAGCAGTGCTGTTACAAACAACAAATCAATTTCTCCATTATGAAAATGAATCCACGCAATATAGACACCGGTTGGAATAATGACATCGTGTGCGAGAGCGATGATGGTTGCCAGTCCGTAATTCAGTGAATTTTTCAATCGACGAAATGCGAACATGATGAACAATACAATACAGAGTATCACCACAGCGATCGCGAGATATGCTTTGTTCGCAAGCTCTGCCCCAACTGATGGACCGATGGATGTAAACTGTGTCACATTGACCACCGCACCATTTACTGACAAAGCAGCAACTACAGTATTCTTCTGATCCTGACTAATCTCAAGTGCCTTGATATCGTAACTGTCAGTATTAACTGGAGAAATCTGAGCGTTTGAAACACCCGTCGTACCCAACTCTGCTTGAACAGTAGCAATATCTGGTCGAGCTACATTTGTATACTGTACTTCCAAAAGTGAACCCCCTTTAAAGTCGATACCAAAATTAAAACCATATGCGACCATAGCAAAAATCGAACCGAGGACGATGACAGCAGAGAGAGTAAAGAATATTGATCTGTGTTTGACGATAAACATAAAATGTAAATTTGAATTTAAGAAATTTAACTCACGTGAAATCCATTACTAAACAAAAATCGTTTTACCTTTGAATCAGTCTTTGGACTGACGGCAAACAAAAATGTTCGTGAGACGGTGATCGCAGTAAACATCGAGACCACCACACCAAGACCAAGGGTCAAAGCAAAGCCTTTGACTGCAGACGTACCAAGCCAGAACAATACAATCGCGGTAATGATAGAAGAAATATTTGAATCACGGATAGACAACCATGCTCGAGAAAAACCAAGGGCCATCGCATCGTGGATACTACTTCCCTTTTTTAATTCTTCTTTCAGTCGTTCAAAGATCAGCACGTTGGCATCCACCGCCATACCGATAGACAGGATAAATCCTGCAATACCAGCCGCTGTCAGGGTGACGGGAATAAGTTTAAAGAGAGCGAGTGACAAAGCCACATACATGACGAGTGAAATACTGGCGATCAACCCTGGCAATCGGTACCAGAGGATGAGGAACAAAGCAATCAAAGCAAAACCAATCACACCCGCCTTGACCCCTTGTGTCTTTGCATTTTCACCAAGTGATGGACCGACAGTCTGAGTCGACTGCAAACTAATCGGTACTGGCAATGCACCGTAGTTGAGATTTTGAACCAAAAGCTTTGCAGCCGCTGCAGTAAAAGACCCTGAAATAACAGCCTTACCATCAGTAATCGGTTCATTAATATTTGGTGCAGAAATAACCGCACCGTCCAAGACAATAGCCAAGATCTCACCTTTATGTTGAGTAGTAATCTGTGAGAATAAATCCTTGCCCGCAGCGTTAAACTGCAAAGCCACGATCGGCTCCCCCGCTACTCCACCACCGGTACCACCAGTTGAAAATTGTAATGAAGCATTATCGAGCAAAGATCCATCAAGTCCTGTTGGTACATAGAGCTGGTCGATAGTTGCCGTCTTGAGTTGGTCTGGAGTCAAATTTTTTGCTGCAGGATTCACGAGCATGAACTCCAAGTGTGGAGTAGCACCTAAACTGGCTTCTGCCTGAGAAACATCAGTCACTCCAGGCAAATCAACAATCAGTCGATAGTCTGATGTTCCTGAAAGTGCCCCTGCGTTTTCTGTCTGAACCACTGGTTCTGATACGCCAAAAACATTGACTCGTCGTTCAATGACATCGCGCAAGGTCGACATAGCACCAGCTATATCACCGTTTTTAACCTGTGAAATATCTGCTTTATAAATCAACTCTGTTCCTCCGTTGAGGTCAAGGCCAAGTTTAAAGGCATAAGGTGACTGTGGATTGACCTGAGTGGTGTAGACAAAATACCCAAGCAAAGCAATGGCGATAATGAGAAAGATGGAAATATATCGGTGTTTTAACATAGAAGCTTGAAGCCCGAAGCTCGAATCTAGAATAATAGATACAGAAACAAGACTACCGAAAAACGTCCAAAAAAGCAAGCCAGTGGCTTGCTTTTTTCTATTCGTATACATTCGTAAATTCCTGCTATTCGTAGATTCGTATAATTTTTAGATTAGCCTGTTTAGAATTCTCCGTATTTAAACGGCGAGATAATAAACTTTGCTGAAACTGTTTTATTTGATGTCACATTGAGCGAGCAACTTCCCGTACCACTACAATCCCCTGCCCAACCAATAAATTTCCAATAAGCTGAATCTGGTACAGGGGTCAAATTTACTTGTGTGCCACTATCATAATTTGCCACGCAAGTGGTTCCACAATTAATACCACCTGGTGAACTAGTCACGCCACCACCGATAGTCTTGTTCACTGTAATAGAATACTGTGTGGTCGCTGTTTGTTCTTGAGATGTATCAGTCGAACACACCTGACTACTACAATACCAATAATAATATGCAGGTAAACCACCAGTGTATCCCTGACTCACTGGACCAGCGTTTCCTGACGTACACAAACTACTATGCGGCACACTTGGATAAGTCAGATATTGATCATCACCACATACACCAACAGTACACGATGCATTTGATGGCGTTGTTGCAGAACATGATCCCCATACATTATTTGTACACGTTTCGATACCAGGATTTGTCATAGAACAACTATTTGAACCGGATGTACATGCAGTAGTGGCGTTATTGGTCGGACAAGTACTACCTGTGGTGTTTGAACAGATAGTATTTGCTGGTTGGGGTACATCACACCCACCCCATGTTGTGCCTGTACAAATCTGATGTCCAGAATTTGTTGATCCACAATTATTGGCTGACGTGGTACATGTGGGGGCAGAGCCTAGACAAGAAGGCGATTGAGTTTGTGTATTGTTTACAGTTACAGTAGTCACTGAACTTGCAGACTGACTTGTTGTGGTATTTGTGGCGGTATAGGTAAGAATATATGTACACCCTGCTTGTATGGACAAGAGCACTCCAGAACTATTGCCCGATTGATTGTTCGCTACCCAAGTACCAGAACCTCCACAAGCTTGACTGGTACTCCATGTTGAAGACCACTGATTTGCACCAGTAGACGACCAGACATAATAAATAGTATCCCCTACATTATATGTACCGCTTGAACCCTGAGAACCGAGACTTGGACCATTGGTCAATGATGCAGTTGGTGTACAGTTTGTGGTACAGCCATTTCCAGTTGGAGCATTGATCATAACAGTAGCAGTTCCTGATGGTGTATTACTTGGATTATTTACATCTTGTCCAGAAACATTAATTGTTAACGAGCCACCCTGAAAGTTTGCTGGAATATTATTTATTGTCACTGTTCCTCCAGCTGCATGTGCATATACCGGTAAAAAAATACCAAGACTAAAAATAGAAAAAAATATTTTTTTAAAAAAAGCTGTATATTGTTTTTTTTGATTCATATAATATATATGTGTATAAAAAACTTATTACTTAGTATATCACGAAAATAAAAACTAATATCAACAAATCCACAGTGTATTATCTGTATAATTACAAAAATAAAACCGCCTGCGATACTTCCCGAGTGGGAAATCCGAGGCGGTGCATTACTGTGGAGGGACCACAAACTATTGACCAATAGCGTAGCTCCCAACTGGAGCGATTGCATACGGTGCTCCCCGGAGTTCAGCATTGTCCGTAAAAACGGGTGCTCCGTTCAATCCCTCAACCTTCAGGCGACCCTTGTAGACGTTCGTGTGAACACCATCGGCAGTGACAACCTCGCTGATAAGCATACTCGAACCAAAAATATCGAGTAGCTTGACATAGATGACCTGGTCGGCGATCAGCTCACTTGGGCTGGTCCACTCTGCGAGCGAGACGTTTTGATCATTTACGATACTCAGCTTCACTTTCTGCGGAGTACCAGTATTAACGATCATAGAAACATTTCGTTTGTCCTGTACGTCAACACCTGTCGACAGGGGCTTGGTTTCCATGTAGCTAACCATCGATCCCGACCGGAGAGAACTTCTCCGAACCGAAACTTTGGAATAACTCCACGGTAACGCTGTCGTCACCACCGGAGGGGCATACCCCTTGGTGATAATGATTGCTTCATCCTTTTGGGCGTCGAGTTGATCTGGTGTTCCGATGGCCCTGATGTACAATTCACCCAACACGAACGTCGTGTCGGAACTTTCCACCAGAAACCCATTGCTGTTATAGACAGCAATCGAGGTGAATGTCGCTGTTACAGAGATTCCAGGTCCAACACGATCAAATGTGACGGCACCACCAGCGGGCACAGGTGCTCCACTAACTGTACTCCACAAGTTAATACCTGGGCTAACACCATCCTGCCGGAGCGGAATGATGTCATACTGCATCACGTCCAACGTTGTATTGGTGATATCAACGGTGGCTTTAACCGTGCCCTTCTGTACCCAATAGGTACCGTATGTTACAAAGTAGCACCGCGGGTTTGGAATGGAATTGTAAACCAAATAACCCCGACCGACACAATCCAGATTTTGACCGAGCAATACCGTTTGTCCGAGGAGGACAAAGAGTATTGCGTAAAAAGACATGGCAACGAGCTTCTTTCTTGATGTGGACATAATGTCCCTCCTTTGTCAATATACACAAAAAGTTTATAAATGTCAAGCTACTTTATCCACAGAATTTTAATTTGAAAGAACCCCTTGACAGGTTGAGATAATTCCATTACGGTAGTCAAAAATGGGAGAATTCCATGTACAACTAGTTATAGTTACACTACTCCCTACTGGACCAGAGTTTACATAAGTAAACGGAATAGTGACTGAACCTGACGATAATTGAGCCTGAGTCAAAGTTACCGAAGTAGCAGAAACACTGATCGCTGCGAGAGGTTTTGCTGGTGGATTTGTTGGTACAAATGTACAGACACCAGGGGCTGTTGGTACATAGCCACCAGGTTGTCCAGAACGAGAAGTGGCTTTGGTCAAACAATCTGTTTCCGGTAATGTCGACTCAGCAGTCAAGACTCTCCATGTGGCACCACTGGCATTATATCCAATACAACTGAGCATGAGGCTCGTCAGATTAAGAGTCAGACCATCACCTCCTCCGGCATAGACTTGTTGTTGATCATATCCTGGGTTAGTTGTACACACAGCACCACCACTATTACTCGCTATATCCGCAGACTCAGCAGTAGCCGAATACCCACCGATTGATGCTGATCCTATAGAGTGGTACACATCTACCTGTACTTCACCTTGTGATGATCCCACGATTTGTGCTGTATAATTTCCTACGGTGTATGTGCCGGCTGGAAAATATTCAGACTGACAGGTAATACTACCCGGATCAGGACTACCCACATATGAACTAGCTGAAGAGTCTCCACCTTTTCCAAAATAGTCACAATAACCACTCACAAAAACATACGAAACCATACCGCAACTAGTAATCCCTTCATCTACACCACCATTCACACACTGGACAGCTGCTGCATGCGTCGTCATAGGATTTATAAAACACACAGAAAAAACTACACCAAATGCATAGAGAAAAATACGACTACTCGATAAAGGTTTATTGAACATGTGGTTGTGTAATACGAACAGTGACATAACTAGTAAAGTTTGGCATCGCAATAATATTAATCCCGATTGCCATAGATTTTTTTGTATCTAATACAGAATAAAACAACTGTGTTCCCTGAAGGGTTTTCTTAAGAACGGTTAATCCATTTGCTTTAAAATATGCATCATAACTTTTTCCTAAATTATTCAGTCCTATCGTACTATTAAACGCTACTGTCAATATATCTCGATTGCTCCTTGTATCAAGTGTCTTTCCTGATGCAACAATTTGAGCATTTTTGTCAATCAACAATGCAGGCGGAATACCTGGAATCAAAACTCCTTTGTCTGGGGTGGTATCTACCACTACCAGTTTTTTCTGTATTACAATTGCAGATTTATCATACATGACATACGCCCCTATTCCACCAACAATAACTAAACCCAGAATAACCCACACAATAATATGATGAGGCTTAGTTGGAATATTTTCAGGAGATGATGTGTTGTTTTGTTGTTCGTTCATCCCGTTAGAGTTTTAATGAAATTTTTTAATAAGAAAAAATTTACGTGTTAGTAAAACTTCTGCCCCCCAGTAGTTTTTTGATAAAACTCTCACGGGACCATACGTATAAATTATAGCGCAATTATCTCAAAAGAGACACAGACGCAATACAAACTGTGGATATTTTCTTATCCTACAAAATTCCACTATTTTCCACTCTTTCTTCTTTCTTTTTTCTATTTCCCCTTACACTCCACTCCGTGAGAGCATTATTCGGATTGTTTTTGTAGCAATCTTGAGGTCAAGAAGAAACGATCGATTTTTGATGTAGAACAAATCATAGGAAAGTTTTTCTTTGGTTTGACTGTAGTCGGTACCAAACTTGGGAACTTCTTTTTGATAGAGTTGCGCCCAGCCAGACAGTCCTGGTTTGATCAGATGACGCACATTGTAAAAGCTAATTTCTTTTTCATACAGTTTGACCAAATTTGGTAATTCTGGACGCGGACCAATGAGTGAGACATCACCTCGTAGGACATTCCACAATTGAGGTAACTCATCAACACGAGAGATACGTAACCATGCACCAACACGAGTCACTTTTTTGGAACGATTTATATCTCCTTCCCCACCATCGTCCACAGACATGGTACGAAACTTCATGATCCGGACCAACTGGTTGTTTTGACCAATACGGTCTTGGTAAATAAAAATCTTACCGTGATCATCCATCTTGATGGCTACATAAACAAATGGATAGATCAAAAGTGAACAGAGTCCAAGAAAACTCGACAAAACAATATCCATCACTCGTTTCAATACATCATAGGTAAATTTTGGTGAGACCGAAATATTTTCCAAAAACCAACTTTCATTGATGAGTGACAGTGGGATACGATCAAACACATCCTCATACACTTTGTGTGAATCCATAAAGCGCACTTTGGAAAAAATGAGGTTGTACAGATGCGGGACGAGTGGAGCGATTTTTGTATTTGAAAAATCAATAACAATAAACTTGATATCTTCGGCATAGACTTGCGTCACGATGTCCTCCTGGATATTCATACCACCAATACTGTCGACATCGACAGAAGAGACAAAATAAATATTATAGTTTTCATTGTTGTTCACTCGGTCGAACAATTCACGCATTTCGATACCAGAGCCAATGAGCAATGCGGGCTGGCGCTCAGCCTTGACCAATGCCCGTCCGCCATAGGTTCGCCAGAGAACAATCGTCACAAAAGAAATAATCAGATAGAGAAACAGGATAGTTTTTGGTGTAATACCAAACACTGGAAACAAGTAGAAGAAGACTACCGCTACGATAGAGTTGACTACTTGGGAGTTAAAGATAACTGATGGCAAGCGTGACTTGAGGATCAGTGTGTGTTTGTCGTAAAGACCGGCGATATAAAAAGTAAGAACCCAGAGAACAAATAGAATGGAGAACGGCAAAATATAGTTACGCAATACAATAAGTGACAGAGAATTTCCTCCACGAAGAAAAATAGCTACCCATAATGAAAGGAAGAAAAAGAAAATATCACCGATAAAAAGAAAAAATGCTTCTTTTTTATTTGATATTGTCATCGTAACGTCAGAGTAGTACAAAAAAGAGCTTTCTGCAAGAGAAAAGCGCCCCCGTAATGCTGGGGGCGCTTTGTGCTGGAATGACCGAGCCGGTTTTACTCAAAAGAGAACTCGCCATCATCGCACAGAAGACGGCAAAAAGAATCATTCCAAAGAAAATACCTCTGTAACCTTTTTTTGTAGGCATATCAACCCCTCCTCAAACAACAATACACCCTTTTCCAAATACGTCAAGTGTGGTACAATATTTTTACTGCAATCCCGTTAGAGTTTTATTAAACTTTTATTACGGTATACATATATTTTTACACCATAGAATATGTAATCAATAAAATAATTGCATTAAAACTCTACCAGGATGGAAAACTCAAAGACAAAAATTTTACATGTGGTAACCAAGGGCTCACCCTTTGGCGGTGCTCAGAAATATGTGTGTGATCTTGTTACTTCCCTATCGAGAGACCAGTTCGAGTCTGTGGTGGTGTGTGGTGTGGGAGATGAACTCAAAAATGCAATCGAATTACGAAGTACGAATTACGAAGTACGAATAATACAAATTCCAGAGATGGGACGAGACATCAATCTGATAGCAGAATGGAAGGTATTTTGGAAACTGGTCAAAATCATCCGTGACGAAAAACCAAATATAGTTCATACCAATTCATCAAAAGCCGCAGGCCTCAGTACTCTCGCTTCTTTTCTTATTCGTACTTCCTACTTCGTATTTCGTAATTCGTCACCTGCACCTCAGGTGATCTTCACGGCGCATGGTTGGCCCTTTAATGAAAAACGGAATATCATCTCACGTTGTATCATATGGCTTTTGTCATATCTCACCGTTATTCTTTCCCATAAAGTCATCGTCATTGCGCAGAGTGAATATACTCAAGCTCTTACTATGCCATTCACAAATCATAAAATAACCTTGATTTATAACGGTATTTTACCGATTAATTTTGTAGATAAAGACACTGCCCGAATGTTTCTTACTCAAAAAATAACTTCTCAAAATCTCGCTCCTGAAACAATATGGATTGGAACTATTGCTGAACTTCACCCAAACAAAAATCTTGCTGCCATGATTGAAGCCTTCTCACGTACTATTCAAGATTCAAGATTCGAACATCAAACTTCACCCATCTACATCATCATCGGCGAAGGTGAACAAAGAAAAAAACTTGAACAAAAAATACAAGAATACAATCTTGCAGGTAGTGTCTTTCTTATTGGTAAAATTCCACAAGCATATCTCTACCTCAAAGCCTTTGATATATTTGTCCTTCCTTCAATCAAAGAAGGTCTCCCATATACCCTCCTCGAAGCAGGCCTCGCTGGCCTCCCCTGTCTCTCAACCACAGTTGGTGGTATACCCGAAATTATTGAAAATAGTGTATCAGGAATACTCGTCACCCCTACCGCACAAAGTCTTCACGATGGCTTACAATCCCTCCTCTCCAATACCAACCAAGCCCAAAAGCTCGGTAACAAACTCAAAGAAAAAGTGACCCAACATTTCTCTTCAGAAAAAATGGTGCGAGAAACAATAGACGTATACAAGCAATAAAACTATTCTTTATCTTCAAAAATCCCCGCTGCTTCAAAATCCTCAAGTCCTAAAATTACTAAGTCATTTTTTAAATTTTCTAGAGTAATTACCAACCCTTCTTTTTCATCATCTGCACAATCAGGACTAGCTACATACTCCTTAATTTTTATAATATGCTTTACAACCAAGTTAGCTACACGACATTTAGCTTCTTCGATTCTTTCTGGATTACTTTCAACCTCAATGTTTGGTATTTTTTCCATAATTTTTTATTTATTGTGACTCAATTATATCTATAGAATTAAGGAAGTCAAACCACAATTCTGTTTCCTACTGCCTAGGGTTTTCACAATCTGGACAAAGTCGCGTATAAATTTTGGAAAAGATTCGTAGACGTATTGGACATACGGCGGAGAATATTTTTTAAAATTTAGACGATGAATTTGCGCCAGATTTGGAAACCCTACGATACGCCAACAATTTCGTTATAGGTGCGCTCACGATGAGTCGTCCTCCCCGATCGACTCATCCCCGTCAACATCCCCAACCCCAAAAACTCTGCCAACAAGTGCGACCCTCCATAACTCATAAACGGCAAGGTATTTCCTGTGACTGGCAACAGGCCAATATTCATACCGATGTTGACCGTGGCATGGATGACAAACAACAACGTCAACCCGACACCAAATAACATTTCAAAATTTGATCCTGCTTTGAGCGACATGAGCAACATCCGAGTAAAGACAATCGCAAAGAGAATGAATAAAATAGTCACACCAACAAAACCCCATTCTTCGGCAAATGCAGCAAAAATAAAGTCCGTCTCAAACTCTGGTAAATATTGCAATCGTGATTGTGAGCCATAACCCACACCTTTACCGAGTACTTCTCCAGACCCCACGGCAATGGTCGACTGATACGCATTGTATCCCGAACCACGAATATTGGTCAGCGGGTGGACAAAGTTTAAAATACGATCTTTTTGATACGGTTTGAATACAAGTCCCCACAACAAGAAAAAAGCTGCTACTCCTCCCAGAAAAACAACGAGCAAATGTTTCTTGGAAATACCGGAAACCAAAACCATGGCAAGCCACAAAAAGAAAATAATGACTGCCCCACCAAAATCAGGCTGGAGAAATACAAGTATAAATATAGTTAAAACGTAGAAACCTGAAATAAGAACATGTCGAATATGCGCAATCTCCACGTGTCGTCGAGAGAAATATTTTGCCAAGATTAAAATGATAGATAATTCCGCCACGTCTGCCGGTTGAAAAGAAAAAATACCGAAAGAAAACCAACTCTTTGCACCATTTGATATTTTTCCCAAGACAAACAAACACATCAATAAAAAGACTGATACACCATATAAAATCATGATGATTCGTGTATCCTTGAGAAAACGCCAATCAACAGACGAAGCACCAATAAACACAACGATCGATATGAGTAACCAGATAAATTGTTTATCAAAAAAAGTATTATGAATCACACCAGGAACAACGACAAAAGAATTCATGGTTACGAGCCCCGCACAGACGATCAACAAACTACTACAAAAAAGCACAAGATCAATATTCTTAAAAAGAGATTTTATCCACGTCATACTAGTTGGTCAATGACCTTGATATTATCTCAATAACATTTGGTTTTCTCACACAGATAGAATTAGCAATGGTACTGTATATACGCGAGAGAGTTGATGTATCTGGAGCAGAGAAAAACTGACTAGAAGAACCAGCGATAGTGGTCAACACATTACTATTACTTTGTTGACCCAAACCAATAGTATATATTTGGATGCCATCATTGCGTGCAGCCAGAGCTGATTGTTCAGCAAACAAGGTTGGATAATTTGCGACACCAACTTGTTTTGGATCAGTCGGGTCGCCGTCAGTTAATAAAATAATCACTTTTTTGACTGTGGTATCTGTGACTCCATCAAGCTGTGTTCTGGCCTGATTAATCCCATCACCAATATTTGTATTTTGATCAGTAGTTGACGCAGAAACAGAAATAGCCGAAATAGCTGATGATACAAGATTAAAGTCACCAAACAATGGTTCATCGATGGGTTGTGATGCTGATGTTGCAAAAGAAACAACTCCTACCAGATCACCAGGATGAAGCTGATTCAAAAAATCTATAGCTGTATTTTTTACCTCGGTCAATGGTTGTGGTGGATTTTTACCATCACTCTGCATACTCCCCGACCGATCAAGTACGAGCATGACCGCAGATGGTGACTGGCAGATATCCTGGCCGAGAGTAAACGGTCGCGGCCAGGTAAAAACAAACGGCATGGTCTGTCCAGCATCGAGTGGGTCAATGACTGTCTTTGACGCATCAATCGCATTACCCTTACCATCCAAAATGAGGGCGATGAGTTCAGTCGGTGAAATTTTTTGCAAATTTGGATTGGTAATGTTTCCATCAATCCTCGGAGAAGTCGATCCATTTTCAATAGTACTATTTGTAATCGTGACATCCGGCTCACTTGAAGTATCGACTGTCCACACTCCATTTTGGGTAAATTGAAAATCAGTTCGTTTGACGATCTTTCCCTGAGTATTGATCCCTCCTTCAAATACTGCAAATGTTTTGTGTGGAGCAATGTCGATCACTCCATCACGATTTACGATTAATTTATTATTTGCATCATACAGTTTAAATTCATACGGTACTTGTTTTGCTGATGAGCGACTATTTGGATTTTGAACATAGGCTACGGCATTCCATACACCATTGGTCACCTGGAAAGATTTTGACCACAACACAACTGGAGGTAATGTATCTGACGAACACAACAGTGAACATGTTCCCCCACAATCAACGCCAGTCTCCGTACCATTTTGAATACCATCAAAACACGATGGGGCTTTGTATATGTATTTTGTATACGTAAGATATCCACCGATACAAACAAGTACAAGTGGTATGAGTAAGATCAGAAGTTGTCGTTTGTGAGACCAAGAAGGCATATGCTAAGTATAAGGTAAAAAATAGAAAGTATAAAGCAAAAAAACTAGCTTATTAAACTAGTTTTTGTACATATTCCACCTGCAGGGTGGGCCATCTCTGCGAGAAAATTTTAATACTATGTTCTGGCGACTAGCTACTAGCCACAAGTCAAAGTCTACTGACTTCGCTTGCAGCTCCCGTCTCGCTCCGTCGAGCTCCGACCGCAAAAAGCCGTAACACGGCTTTTTACCCCTTTTCAAGTACCATCGCCTCAACAGAGTGAAAAATCGTGTTACGATTTTGTAAAACCTTGCCTGATTTTTTATAAGTTACTACGAAGCAAAAAATCGACAAGGTGTACTGAACCTGTAAGGTTTAACTTCCGTGTTCGGAATGAGAACGGGTGAGCGTGGGATGGGACCCACGCGCAAGACTTGTGATAATTTTTTATAAGCTATTTGCGAAATAAAAAATAGAACAAGTGTACAGCGCCTGTAAGGCGGGACATCTCTGCAATAAAATTTTAATACTATGTTCTGGCGACTAGCTACTCTCCCTTTTCAAGTACCATCGCCTCAACAGAGCTTAACTTCCGTGTTCGGAATGAGAACGGGTGTGACCTCTGCGACAAATCACCAGAACGCAACATTAAAATTTTTCTAACTTTTTATTATTTCTGCCGAAATATACGAGGGCGAATGTATACAACATTCACCACTGATTTTACCATCCCCACACAAGGGGTGGTCAGAATGGTCGGATTTGAACCGACGACCTCCACACTTAGAGTGGTGCTCTTTACTGCCCAGACTGAGCTACATTCCGATAATAAAACAATTGCCGGAGCCAGGGGCCTGGATGAACGTCACGGATGACCTGAAAAGCGGCCAATGATTTCACCCAAGCCCAAGAGCCCCGATCATGCGAGTAAACTCGCATATTTCGGCACAAAAATATCAGAGATATGAGATTGGAGACAAGAGAGATGAAGGTATACACACGTATTTTTCATAAATCAAATCTCTTATCTCAGTTCTCTACTTACTTTAATACCAGGTAACAGAATGTGAATATAAGATAACAATATATCTTCTCTATATTTCTTACAAAATATAGAGATGGTTCTCAAATTTCCTAATAAGAATCGGGTAATTAGTACACTTTGGCTGAACACATTACTGTGCGTACACCTTGTGCCTATCACGTAATCATCTCTTACGGCCCTCAAACGATTCCTAATCTTGAAGTATGCTTCACTCTTAGATGCTTTCAGAGTTTATCATTTCCCAACTTAGCTACTCTGCGGTGCCCTTGGCAGGACAGCAGACACACCAGAGGTCAGTTCACCCCGGTCCTCTCGTACTAGGGGCAAATCTTCTCAAGAATCAACGCCTGCAGTAGATAGGAGACCAACCTGTCTCACGCTTGGTACCACTCGTTGCCGAGTGCAATGGACTATAGCTTTTTGAATAGAATTACGATGTACGAATTACGATGTACGAATGAGACGGGTCCCATTCAATATTCGTAATTCTTAATTCGATCCATTGTTGATGTTTAGTCTCTACGGGCCCTTTTCAGGTTCCCTCGGTATTATCCACCTTGCGACGGACTCCACCGATATAAATCAACTTTAATCTTGCCCTACGACAAGACCGCCGTGATGTGATTGGTTCTATCAGTTATATTTAATGTTAAACAAAAATTCATTCGATGGGATTCAGATTGTGAAAGAGTCACGATATATCTTGCGATATGATATGACTCCTTCACGGTCTGAACCCAGCTCGCGTATCTTTTTAATTGGCGAACAGCCAAACCCTTGGGAGCTTCTTCACCCCCAGGATAAGATGAGCCGACATCGAGGTGCCGAACTGCACCGTCGCTATGGACGCTTAGGTGCAACCAGCCTGTTATCCCCAGAGTAGCTTTTATCCGATAATCTCCGGCCGCCTCTAACGCGGACCGTCGGTTCACTATGTTCCACTTTCGTGTCTGCTTGTCATGTACGACTCACAGTTAAGCCAGCTTATGCCATTACACTATCGGCACGGTTTCCATTCGCGCCTAGCTGACCTTAATAAACTCCTCCGTTACAATTTAGGAGGATAGCGCCCCACTAAAACTGCCTACCAGACACTGTCTCTCGTCGTTTTTTCCGCCGAGGTTAGAAAGTATATCAAACAAGATGGTTATTTCACTGACGACTCCAGGCTACCCGAAAGTGCCCTTCAAAGTCTCACCACTATGCTACGCATGCAAGACATACCCTCAATATCAAGTTGCAGTAAAGCTTCTGGGGTCTTTTCGTCTAACTGCAGGTAACCGGCATCTTCACCGGTATTGTATTTTCACCGAGCAGGTCCCCGAGACAGTTTTCCAGTCATTACACCATTCGTGCGCGTCAGAACTTACCTGACAAGGAATTTCGCTTTAGGTTTCTTTGTACCTAGGACCATATCTTCATCCAACAAATAAATGTTTCGGATGCACGGCGTGTGGTCTCTGAGGGATCCTACGCATCTCACTCAAGTTCGATGCAGTCTATAAAGTCGAAAGTCGAAAGTCTGTAAAGTGGAAATGGGTTCCTGACTTTATGGACTTTTTACTTTATGGACTTTTGACTGCATCTCACCTCAGTGAGATGCATCGGACTTCCCTGCTGATCATCATTCAAATTAAATGACTTCCCAGCATATAGCCATGTGTTTTTGGACTCTGTGCACGTTACCGTACACAGAGGCAGCTTGAAATGGTTGTAATGATTTAATCTTCGTTTATCTAAAAATCTCTTAACCAAATCGTCCCAGTCCTTTTCCGCACAATAAATTGCACGGAAAACCTTAGGACGATTATAGTTATCGCCGACATTCACCAGGGCTTATATCATCAAGCATGCACATCGCGTTAAGCGCGATGGTGCAGAAGTACGAAGTTAGAATAACGATGTACGAATGGGAAAAAATCTCATTCGATATTCGTAATTCTTAATTCGTTATTCTGCATCACGTCCAACGTGATGCACACACCTCCGATATTTGACCTTCTGGCATTGGTCAGGTGTCACCCCCTATACATCCTCTTGCGAGTTCGCAGGGAGCTGTGTTTTTGATAAACAGTTGCCAGAAATACTTTAGCTGCGGCCCACGCTAGGTGGGCAAGCCTTATCCCGAAGTTACGGCTGCTTTTTTGCCGAGTTCCTTGGGGACCTCTCACTCGTTCGCCTTGGTCTACTCGACCTGACTACCTGTGTCGGTTTTGGTACGGATTACATACAATTATGCTTAGAAAATTTTCTTGGAAGCGCGCTTTACAGAATCAACCTTGGCGAACCAAAGCATTTCGCAACCGCTTGAATACGTCATTTAAGACAGTGACCGGATTTACCTGGAACACATTCTTACGGCAGTGACTCAAATCCAATAATGAGCTCTGTATACTGCACTCCGTCCTTCCATCGCATTGTATATAAGTTAGGGAATATTAACCCTATGTCCATCGGATGCGGATCTCTCCATTTCCTTAGGCCCGACTAACCCTGCTCTGATTGACATTGAGCAGGAAACCTTAGTCTTTCGGCGTGCGGGGATTTCACCCGCATTGTGGTTACTTGTGCCAACATTCTTACTTCGCAACGCTCCAGCATGGGTCACCCCTTTGCCTTCAATGCAGATGCGAATACTCTCCTACCGCTCCGTCTTGTAAAACAAGACGAAGCCCTCAGTTTCGGTACTATGTTTAACCCCGATTATTTGCGGCGCAGATTCTCTTACTGAGTGAGCTGTTACGCTTTCTTTAAAGGATGGCTGCTTCTAAGCCAACCTCCTCAGTGTCTGAGAAAATCCACCACCTTAAGTGTACTTAACATAGATTTAGGGACCTTAAATAGAGATCTAGGCTGTTTCCTTTTTGACGTATGGAGCTTAGCCCCCACCGTCTAACTGCCGCATTTTTAGTCTTGAGTATTCGGAGTTTGATAGGTCTCACGAGATTTCTCCCTGTTGAGACCTTCCAGTGCTCTACCCCTCAAGGGAACACGCGACGCTAGCCCAAAAGCTATTTCGGAGAGAACCAGCTATTACCAGGCTCGATTAGCTTTTCACTTCTTACCACAAGTCATCCGATAGTATTGCACGGCTAAACGGTTCGGGCCTCCCTTCATCTTTCGACAAAGTTCACCCTGCTCATGGCAAGCTCGCTCTGGCTTCGGGTCTTTAGCATTCGATATAGTCGCACTATTCATACTCGGTTTCCCTACG
The DNA here is from genome assembly GCA_903870365.1 of uncultured bacterium. GTDB lineage: Bacteria > Patescibacteriota > Minisyncoccia > Phycocordibacterales > DATDWN01 > CAIQCQ01. Next base: position 18,255 of record CAIQCQ010000009.1, read on the forward strand.
CCTCCGTGGGTTATCCACTTAGGCAAAACCGAATGCTAAAACTCGTTGGCTCATTCTTCAATAGGCACGCCGTGAGGGATGCATCACGCTACGCATGATGCAGAA
>CAIQCQ010000010.1 GCA_903870365.1 uncultured bacterium
AAACCAAGAAAGATTCTTGGATACAAAACAGCTCTGGAAGTATCCAGAGCAAATGGTATTATGAAGAGTATTATCAGTCGTAATTCTACGACTGTCCTGATTGAGGGGTGAATTTAGGCCCTACTACCGTTTCCAATTATAAATAATATTTTTATAAATGAAAATCCCCATCTGCCGAAACAGATGGGGATAAGGTCAAAAGTCCAAGGATCAAAAAGTTCAAATGATCCAAGGACAAAGTACTATCTTGCGAGCACGGCAGAAGGGCCCTGACGACCCCGACCGCGACAGAGCCTGAACACGCCCCAGTGCCACCACGCACCGTCGCGGCAGAGACAGAGCGAATAGCGGATGCCACTCGGACTGCGAAGAGTTTGTCCATCAAAGAAAACGTAGATGGTATTACCATCGATTGTTTCTCCAAAGGATTCCGGGATAATATTTTGATTGTTCCAAAATGTCTGGAACATGGTTAAATCCATCCGGATACGCTTCGCCGTGACCAAACGCTTGATGCGTTCCTCGCCGGAAATCGACGTTTCGCCTAACTGCAAATGGGTCTCTAACAAAATCTTAGAAGCATCCACTTCGGTCAGTGCGATTGAACGATCATCCTGCTCGGGTTTACCTTTCAAACCATTACCCGCCGGCGGACCTTGCCAAAATGTCCAACCCTGGCCGATGAATGTGGCGGGGTTGAATGGATTGGCACGATCAATAGGGATGATGCTGGATACTTTCGTTCGTGCAAGGTTGAGAACCTCGGTGATTTTTTTATCGAGCATCAGTAGCCGAAAATCAGCTTCTGTGCCACCCATCCGTTCCATCTTGTCCACAAACTCCAACGCGGCCCACATGAACCTGTCGGTCTTGTGAATCCGCGCGATGGTTTGTTGACTCCACGACGAAGCCCTACGAAATGTCGCAAAATCTTCGGGTGTTACACCGAGGTGGTCAAACAACTCGATCGTACTTTGTAATTCCGAATTTGAAGCCTTTATCAGATCTCCCATGGGGATCTCCTCTTTCTTTGGTTGGTTGTGCTCTCTCGTATGATGAGATCGCGATTAGTATGAGCCGTTTTTACTCGGCGAATCAATGAGCAATTACTGGTTCAGGTTTAACATATAAATACAAAATTTGTCAAGCATCAAAAAACCACCCATTTCTGAGTGGTTTTTCTTGTTTCTATTGAGGTAAAAACTGAACACTTGATTCATGTGAACTTTCAGATTTGGATGCAATGCGCGAAAGAAAATTATTTTTGATCCGGAGCCGTACAAATAGTACGGTGAGTGGTCAAAAATTGTTTTCTAACAAAGGAGTGCGCCAAATACGGAAGTTCTGTTATTGATCTGTTAGAGCTTAAGATCGGCCATTGCATCATCGAGGGACTTGGTCACATTCGACGCCTTCCCTGCCCCACCCATATCCTTCATACCCCCTGCTGGCTCGTTGATCTTGAGGTTGACCCGAGCATTATTCTTCATACCAACAACACGTAATAGTGTACGAATAGCCTTGGCAGTATTACCCTCACGGCCAATGATCTTACCCATATCCTCCTGGTTCACATCGAGTGTCATCAACACGCCCATCTCATCAACGGTACGAGTAATTTTGACATCTTCTGGATGTTCAACGAGTGACTTAACAACAAAATCTAAAAATTGTGAATCTAGTTCCATATAAAATCTTACGGTTAGTACTGTTAAAACTGACAGTTTAAGTATAGCAATGCGGATGTGTCAAATCAATATGGGTGGAAACAAGAAATACGAATGACGAATTACGAATTACGAATAAAAAAGAGACTAAGCAGCAGCGACTTCTTCGGCAACAGGAGTCTCGACAGCTACTTCTGGGGCAACTTCTTCTGCAGGAGTTGCTTCAGCCTCTGGAGCAGGTGTTTCAACAACAGGTTCTGCAGCTTGTGCTTCGGCCGCCTTTGCCGCTTCTGCTTTCGCCATTTTCTCGGCTTCCACAGCCGCTGCCACCTTTTCTGCTGCTGCCTTTGCTGCATCAAGAGCTACCTGGTCTACAATTGGTGATTTTTTAGAAAGTGCATTGATCTTTTTGCCGGTGATGATCTTCTTATCGATCAAAAGGTTATGAACAGTATCAGAAAGTTGTGCTCCCTGTGACATCCAGTATGTGACACGATCTCCCTTGAACTCTGACTTTTCTCCACGACGAGCGTCGTAGTTGCCAAGAATCTCCAAAAATTTTCCACTTTTTGTAGAGTTTTTGGAGTCAGTCAAAACCAGTCGGAATGCTGGTTCGTGCTTTCGTCCTATGCGTTGTAGTCGTATCATTAACATATGGGAGATAGGATATCAGAAAAGGGTGAGAGCGTCAATC
>CAIQCQ010000011.1 GCA_903870365.1 uncultured bacterium
ATCAAAAAAAGGATAAAAACAAAAAATTAAGAGTTTTCAAGTTATTAAAAATAGGTTACGATTTACGCAGTAAATTTCTTCATGGATCAAGAGTTGATTTTAGTGATTTTGAGAAAAGGTTAAAAAAATATGGCTCCAGAACTGATTATAATATCATGTTTGATTTTCCTCAAGAATTAAATTCTGTTGTGTCTGATGTTTTGAATAAAATTTTATCAAAGAAGGAGTTGTTTGAGATGTTTGGTTCCACAAAAAATGAAGCTGAGATTTTAAGGTATTTTGATGAAATGGTTATTTAGAAATCAATAACAAGCTTTCTTAATATGTTATAATTCCCACCATATCAACTAACCCTCACACCATGCCTCCAACACCACAACCAATTGTCCCGACCAATGTCCACGTCATCGAACAGAATGACTTTATTCGTCGTGTATACGGGTGGATGAGTGGCGGGCTATTTGTCACCGCTTTTGTTTCTTTGTTTACCGTCAGTAGTCAGGCCGTCCTCGACCTTGTGGTGGGCAACCAAATCGTCTTTTTCGTATTGATCATTGCCGAGCTGGGGGCGGTCATCTACCTGTCACGCTTTGTCCAGAAAATGTCATCGACCACGGCGGGTGTGGTCTTTATGCTGTACTCGGTGCTCAATGGTCTGACCTTGTCTGTCATCTTTTTGGTCTACACCTCGGCATCTATCACCTCTGTTTTTGTAGTCACGGCGGGCATGTTTGCCATCATCAGTGCGTATGGGTATGTAACTAAAAAAGATCTGACGTCGATCGGCCACCTTGCCTTTATGGCGCTCATTGGTTTGATCCTGGCTACTGTAGTCAATCTGTTTATACAAAATGATCAGTTTGGTTTGGTTATCTCATACATTGGCGTGATCATCTTTGTTGGTCTGACTGCATACGATACACAAAAGATAAAAAACATGAACAGTACGATGGTCATGGGTAGCGAGATGGAAAAGAAAGCTTCGATCATTGGTGCGCTGACTTTGTATCTTGATTTCATCAATCTCTTTTTGGATTTGTTGAGAATAATGGGAGGTCGGAGGAAGTAGTATTCTCGGTATGAAATACAAAAATCAGCACTCGTTGCTGATTTTTTGAATATGGTACAATACGAACATATTATTAACCCAAACTATATGAACATTACATACATCATCATTGCTATCATTGTTTTCTTTTTTATCGTCTCTGTCCGCGTGGTTAAAGAGTACGACCGCGGGGTGATCTTTTTTCTTGGTAAATGTACTGGCGTGCGTGGGCCGGGACTCATCCTCCTTGTGCCGATATTGGAACAAATGACCAAAGTGGCACTGCGTACGGTGACCATGAATATTCCTTCACAGAAAATTATTACCAAAGACAATGTATCGATCGACATCGCTGCAGTCGCCTACTATCACATTGTCGATGCGCAAAAAGCAGTGGTGGCTATCGAGGACGTCTACAATGCTATCAACCAGATTAGTCAGACCACAGTGCGTAATGTTGTTGGCCAGTTTATGCTCGATGAACTATTGTCACAGACGATCGAGATCAACCAGAAAATTAAAGATGTTATCGATGTGCACACCGAGCCGTGGGGCGTACAAGTCACCGCGGTAGAGATCAAAGATATTACCTTGCCAGATAACATGCAGCGAGCGATGGCCAAGGAGGCCGAGGCGGAACGTGAGCGTCGAGCAAAGATCGTGGCAGCAGAAGGCGAGTTCCAGGCGTCGGTCAAGCTGGGTCAGGCGGCAGATATTATTGCGGCTCATCCAGTCGCTCTCCAACTCCGTACACTCCAGACTATGTCAGAGATTGCTACCGAGAAAAACTCGACCATTATTTTCCCTGCGCAGTTTATGACCACAGTGTCAGAGGCGATCAGTATGATCAAGGGAGACAGTAAACAGAGTTAATAGATGCACAACACTCGTATGGCGCCATCACTGTCTACAGTAGATTATATTCTTGATCAGCTTGTGTCACTGAGTGATGTCCACGTCCGCAAGATGTTTGGCGAATATGCTTTATACTGTGATGGGCGAGTTGTCGGACTTGTATGTGACGATACGTTATATATAAAAATAACAGAACAAGGTAAACTATTTGTCGGTGCACATTATGTAGAAGGGCATGCATATAAAGGCGCACGGGCATCTATGCGTATTGATGAGGATTTGATTGAAAATCGTGAATGGTTGGCTGAATTGGTTCGTATTACTGCAGAGAACGTACCGCCCATGGTACCAAAGAAAAAGAAAAGTGAGCGAAAAAATTAATACATAATATATGCGTCCAGATCCTATTGAACAAGTAGAAAAGTTTGTCAAAGAGACACATGACAGTGTGGGCAAGTACACTCAGCCGACGTTAAAGCGATATCCACTGTTGTTTGCTTTTTTCCTGACCTTTAGTGTGGCGTCGATATTGCAGGGCTTTGATATGTGGGTCAGTGGTGTGCCTTTATTTCAACAACACCCGACAGTACTGATTGGTTTGGGAACATTGGCTTTGTTTTTGACAGGGACACTATACAAACTTTTAGAAAAACACCGCGGATAGTTTTTGTCATTCCCGTGTAGACAGGAGTACCTCATGTATAAGTGTTCACTCATCCAGGTTTCAAAATTGGAAATTGAAAATTCGAAATTAAAATCATGGATTGAGGGCTCAAGCCCGGAATGACAGAGGAAAAGAAGAGAAAAAATATGAAAATTTTTGTCAAAATAAAACCACGAGCCAAAGTGGAAAGTGTCGAGCGTGTACGACAACCATCTTTGGGTTTGAAAGGGACGGCAGATGAGGTTGTGGTATACAAAGTATCGGTCAAAGAACCACCAGTAGATAATAAGGCCAATGAGGCGGTGGTACGGGTATTAGCAGGGTATTTTGATATCAGCCGATCATCAGTGCGACTGGTCTCTGGCCAGACGTCGAAACAAAAAATATTTGAGATTGATGTATAAAATACACACCCGACCATACGTGGCCGGGTGTTGTGTGATAGTGAAAACATACTACTCTGTTTCTTCTGGGTCGGACATTCCCAAACTACTGATGAATCGACTGAAACGTGTTTGGCAATCATTGTCCATAACAGTCTCTTGAGCGGGAGTTATTTGTCGATCACCATTTGGGCCGATTTCTGTGAAATGAACAAATGCTCCGAGCGTCACAGTGGTGGCAATGCCATGTTGTCGCAGATCGACCACCATTCCTTCGATATCACCGCATGTGTTGATGGTGTCACTTACTGCAGCTTCTACTTCAGGAGATGCATTGATTCTCTGCTCTATTACCCTTTGTATTTCCAGCCTTAGTGCGTCGAGGTAACCTTTGTCCATGGTGACCCTCCTTGATTAGAGTACTTCGTACATCATCTTGTGTCAACCAGTATGAGAAACTTGGTAGGGAATATATTTTATATAAAAACCACCCGCTCCGATTTACTCGGGGCGGGTGTTGGATGGGGAAAAGCGAGATCATGCAGGATCCTCGTCTTTGATGCGTAGTGCACTCAAGAAACGCTCGTCTTGCTCGGTGAATCGTACAGAACTCACTGGGGTTGTCGTGGTGTTTGTAGGACCATCAAAATCCTGACTGCGTTCACCATCATCTCGTTTGGTAAAGACAATGGTGGCTTCCAAAATAAGGAAGCTATCATAGCCGGCTTCTTTAATTTCTTTGATTACCGCGGTAATGCGATCGGAGTCGGAAATAGATAGACTGATCGCATCCCCTAAATTTTGTACTAAGCTTTGAAAGTACCCCTTACTCATCTAAAAGTCCTCCTTTTTTAGATTACTCTTTTATATACATGTGTCAATAAGGCTCTTGTAAATGTTTGTTTTTTGTAGCCTGTTCTACTATCCACAGGTGTTTTGTTGACTGGTGAACCTTAGTTCACCTATACTATATCCATACGAATGAACTTCCAAAGTCTCCCGCCCTGCGTTGTTAAAAAGTAAAAAATAATCCTCACCTTACGACACAGTAAGGCTCGGACTCTTTTTCACTTTTTGCCTAGCAGTGCATCCAGATTGTGAAAGTTCTTAGTTACATTTAATTATTAGTATTATTTAAAAAACACATGACAAAAACAATGAATCGACAAAAAATAGAAAAGGTTTTACTCAAGGAATTGAAAGCATTAAATGATATTATTGATCGCAAGATCCTCCGGGGATTGTCGTACTCTGTCGAGTCACGTCAGCACAAGTTTATCTTGGCAAAGTTGTCCAGAGTACGCGGGGCAGCGGATTATGGATGGTTTTCACGCACATTCACCTTCACATATTAAAACTTCCAAATTTGCCCAATCTTTCTTTTGTCATTCCCGCGAAGACGATAATTTAGAGTATATTTCATTATGAGTGGAATGTTGACTGAATTATCTTCTTCGTGGGGATGATGAGAGTAAAAACAATAAATAAAAAAATGAGCGACGAAAATTTTTTACAAAAAAAAGACAAGATTATTTCTTTCTACCAGCGCAACAAACGTATGCCAGGGTATGCAGAGATGATGGACTTGCTTGGTTTCAAATCCAAGAACGCTGTGTATAAGCTCATCAACAGGATGGTGGATGAGGGCGTGATCAATAAAGATTCAAAGGGTAAATTGACCCCACACAAACTATTTGGAGAAATACCACTTCTTGGTCTGGTTGAGGCGGGCATACCGACTATGGCCGAAGAAGATTTGTCGAACACTATTAGCCTCGAGGAATATCTCATTCCACACAACAGCAAAGACTCAACATACTTGCTAGAGGTCAAAGGTGATTCGATGATCGAAGAGGGGATCAAAGAAGGGGACTTGGTTATTGTTGAACGTCGTGGTACTGCCAGAGACGGTGATATTGTCATCGCTGAAGTAGATGGCGGATGGACGATGAAATATTTTCGTAAAGAAGGAAACAAAGTATATCTCCAGCCGGCAAATAAAGATTTTAAAAATATCTATCCAGAATATGATTTAAAGATAGCGGCTATTGTCCGTGGAGTGATACGCAAGTATTAATCTCAGGTGTATGAAAAAAAATTTTGATACATGGAACAAAAAGAAAATTAATGTAAATGATATTGTTGGTGTACCATTTTTTCATGAACGAGAAATATGGTTTTGTTTTCTTGGTGTAAATGTTGGTTTTGAACAAGACGGACAGGGTGATGATTTTCAGAGACCTGTGGTTATTATAAAGAAATTTAATAATGAAATATGTTGGGCCATTCCTCTTTCAAAAACAAAAAGACGAGGAAAATATTATTTTGAGTTTAATTTTAATGAAGATATTGTGAGTGTAGCTATATTATCCCAAATAAAATTAATTGATGTAAAAAGATTAACTTACAAAATTGGAGAAATTAGAGAATGTGATTTTTTAAATCTAATTAAAAAACTCAAAGCATTGTTGCCTTGAGTTTTTTAATTTTTTATACCTCTGTCTTGCGACAGAGTCGGGCCGAAGCCATTTGTACATATAGTATATGTGGCTGGTAGTTACAAGTCAAGTGGTATCCACAGACTACAGACCCAACCCTTTCAAAAATTCAGCTAGTTCATCACCTTCTATTTTTCGATAACTTCCAGGGGCGAGGTTGTTGAGGCGAATATTCATAATCTGTGTGCGTTTGAGGTCTTTGACTTCATTAAAGAGGGCCGCGACCATGCGACGGATTTGGTGAGTTTTACCTTCGGTCAATGCCACACGAAATTTTTTATCAGTTATTTTTTTGGCTACCGCTGGCTTCGTGGTATACCCTTCGATGTTAATACCGGCTGCTACTTTTTCTTCAAAGTTGTCACGGAGTGCTTTGGCTACAGTTACTTCGTATTCTTTTGTATGCTCGTGAATAGGGTTGAGAAGACGGTCGGTGATGCGGCCATCGTTGGTCAAGATGATCAATCCGTGTGAGTCTTTGTCCAAACGTCCCACAGGAAAAAGTTTGAGTTGTTTTGTATCTGCGGGGAGCGAGCTGACGATATCAGTAATCTTTGTATCGCGGAGACCTTTTGCTGGCTCGGCTCCTGTGTTCATGCCGATAGGTTTGTTGAATGCCATGTATGCAAAGACGGGGGCAGTTTTCTTGCGATAACGTACTTCCACCATATCTGTCTCGTGTACTTTGTCACCAAGGACAGCTACTCGGCCATTGATAAAGACTTTGCCACTCTCGATAAACTCGTCTGCTCCTCGACGAGTAGAAAAATTTTTGATGGCCATGTATTTGTTGATACGCATCGGAAAGATAGCCACTTCTGGTTTTGAGGCTGCAGCTGCTTTTTTGGCGAGGATATTGCGTAGTTGAGGCATATACTTGCCATAGTAGCATATTTATGACGAAATTACTAGTAGTATTTTTGTATATTTTTTAAATGACCAGCATAGGTCGCTGAACAATGTATGACACCGTTTTTGTCATGGAGATAAAACAAACAGGTGGTTTTAGCTGGGTTGTATGCGGCGGTGATGGCAGCAAGGCCAGGATTTGAAATTGGAGTCGGGGGCAGATCCGCGTAAATGTATGTGTTGTATGGAGAGTCAATTTTTTTATCACTTGGATTGACCTGAGGCCACCAATTTGTTTCGTTACCTTTTGCATATTGTAGAGTCGCGTCCATTTGTAGTTTCATACCAGCAAATAGACGATTCCAGATAATGCCGGAGATAAGATTCATGTCGCTCTTGCCACCAGATTCTCGTTGGATAATACTAGCAATCTTGAGGGCTGTATCAGGACTGATGATCTTGGTTGTTTTTGATTTTTTGATATTGGCTGTAGCAGTTTGAAACTTTTCGATCATGATGTTGGTAACGTCTGCGGGAGTTGCATTTTTATCAATCAAATATGTGTTGGGAAAGTAGTGGCCTTCGAGGTTGCTACTATTGTCTGATGATGGAGCCAGAGCCAGTGGTGTACCAAGGAATGCATCTTTTTGTAATTCATCCCACCCAAAATTGGTGGCGAGGTTATCCGCAATCTGCTCTTTACGCTCACCTTGTGCCACAGCTACGATGCGGACTGATGGGTTTGCAATTGCAGTATAAAAAGACAAGCTGGCGAGCTCTGATGCAGGAATATTACTGTATAAGGCGAGTCCAATAAACGAGAGTACACACAGACCAATGATACTGAGAGATGTCTTGATGGGCATAAAGAAATTATATCACAGTTTTTACTCGTCATTTTGTTTTCTTCACTCATCTTGGTACTATATGTATATGGGACTTCAAGAAATGTTATTCAAAAAAATGTTGGCATCAAAAATGAAGGGTGTTCCTGAAGCAGAACAGCAAAAAATTTTTGATATGATTGAAAAAAATCCAGATTTGTTTCAAAAGATTGCTCTGGAAGTACAGTCGGCCATGAAAGGTGGCAAGGACCAGATGACTGCGGCTCGAGATGTATTAGAAAAGTACAAGAGCGAGCTGTCTGGGCTGGCAGGAAAGTAATTTTATAATTTGCACATTAATATAACGCATAATTTCATGACCAAAAAGAAAATCACCATTTTACTCGGACATCCAAACAAAGACACACTGACAGAATATTTCGTAGAACAGTATGTGCGGGGGGCGATGTCTGCGGGACATGAGATCCGTCGGATCAATGTGGGTGATTTGCAGTTTGATCCAATTTTACACAAAGGGTACAAGACCATTCAAGAACTGGAACCAGATTTGAAAAAAGCTCAGGAAGATATTAAATGGTGTGATCATTTTGTTATTTTTTACCCGACATGGTGGTCTACTATGCCGGCATTATTGAAAGGATTTTTTGATCGTGTGTGGTTGCCGGGGTTTGCTTTTCACTTTCATAAGAGTGGGTATTGGTGGGATGGCTTGTTAAAGGGGCGAACAGCTCGAGTGTTTGTGACCTCAGACACACCACCGATTATCGCACGCATTATCTTTGGTGATACAACAAATGAAATACGCAAGGGTATCCTCTGGTTTGCTGGTTTTCGAACATACGTCAAAAAGATTGGTCCATGTAAACACATCACACCCACTCGAGCAGAACGCTATGGTAAGATGCTCCAGCGATATGGCCGTTGTGCAAAGTAATACAGATCTCACATATAAAAAACACACGGGAGACCCTCGTGTATTTTTTGTCTACACAAAAGTGGGCTATTTTTGATAAACATTGATATCATTCATACAGACACGGGTATTTATCCGTTCAGCTCTTTGAAGGAGGGGCGATATGAAAAGAATCCCAGAAATTATCCAAGGCGGAATGGGGATCTATGTATCGAACCCTTTTCTTGCTAAAAAAAGCGCGTTAGCCGGTGCTCTTGGCACTGTCTCCGGAACCGGGTGCGAGCGTATTCTCGTGCATCTCTTGCAGTTAGGGGATATTGGTGGACATTATCGTCGGGCAATGAGTCATTTTCCGTTTCCTGAAGTTGTAGAGCGGATCTTGGCACGGTATTACATTGCCGGTGGTAAACCGACTTTGCAAAAGTTTCGGCAGGTGCCAGCGTTTAGTCTCAAGCCGAGTCGTGACTTGATTGAGTTGACAGTACTAGCAAGTTTTTGTTTTGTTTGGTTAGCCAAAGAAGGTCATGATAGACCGATCAGCGTGAACTATCTGGAGAAAATGCAGATGGGTCACATCTATCACCTCACTGGTGCAATGATGGCTGACGTTGACTATGTCACTATGGGTGCGGGTATCACGCTCCAGATTCCTGCTGCGCTTGATGCAATTGCCTCTGGTGGTGTGCCGAGTTATCGAATTCATGTCGAGGGTTCCAAAGATGGACCAAAGACTATGAGTTTTGATCCCGAAGCTTTTTTCGGTAAAAAACTTTTACCGATGCGTCGTCCAGGATTTTTGCCGATCGTCTCGACCGATGTCTTGGCCAAGGTAATGGTAAGTAAGTTGTTAAAAGATAGTGTTCAAGGATTTGTCATCGAGCTTCCGACTGCGGGTGGACATAATGCTCCACCTCGCGTGAAAGGAAATTTTGATGAGACTGGTCAACCAGTCTACGGTCCAAAAGATGAAGTCGATTTTGCAAAACTTCGCGAGCTCGGCATCCCATTTTGGATTGCTGGTTCGTATGCGTCACCAGAAGCTCTGGCAAAAGCACAGGCACTCGGAGCAGTTGGTATTCAAGCAGGGTCTCTTTTTGCTCTGTCTGATGATTCTGGTTTTGTTCCAGCCTATCGCGCAGAGATGCGTCGTCAGGGGTATCGTGGTGAGTTGGTGATCCGTACGGATCCACGTGCTTCACCGACTGGTTTTCCAATTAAACTTGTACAGATTAAGGGGAGTATGTCTGACCCAGTTGCTTACAGCAAACGTGATCGTATTTGTAATCTTTCGGCCTTACAATTTCTCCATCAGATGGAAAGTGACGGTATAACATTACGGTGCCCCAGTGAGCCTTTCGGTATTCATCTTCGCAAAGGAGGTAAACCCGAAGACACCATAGGTGCTGTCTGTTTGTGTAATGGTCTCTTTGCGGCAGTTGGCCTAGGTAACCATGGCGAATTGCCCGCCTTTACCATGGGGGATGATGTTAGTTTCCTTCGTCACTTGATGCGGGATGAGAGGGATTCCTACACAGCGGCCGACGCGATCGCGTGGTTGCTGTCTGGACAACAGGAATAGTTTAAAGTCGCAGGAATTTCCCTGCGCAGGCCTTGATATGCCTCAACTATCAAGCCCGGAAAACCGGGCTTTCTTTTTGATATAAAAATAAGTAATATTATTGATAATGGTCAAGAAAAAAATACAGAAAAATAACGTTGTCATATTTCAAGCAAAATCCGGAGCTATTGAGCTGAAGGGTGACTTTTCTCGTGAGACAATTTGGGGAGATTTAAATCAAATTGCCCAACTTTTTGAAACCGATAAATCGGGTATTTCTCGTCACATAGATAATATTTTTAAATCTGGTGAATTGGATCAAAAACGAACTGTTGCAAAAATTGCAACAGTTCAAACAGAAGGAAAAAGAACTGTAAAACGAGAAATTGAATATTTTAATCTTGATGTTATCTTGTCTGTTGGTTATCGTGTTAATTCAAAACAAGCCACTATATTCCGCCAGTGGGCAACTAAAACCCTCCGCAGTTACATTGTAGACGGCTATGCCATCAACAAAAAACGTATTGGACAAAACTACGAGCGGTTTTTGAACGTGGTACAGGATATACAAAAACTTCTGCCAGTAGGTACCACCGTACAATCCAAAGATGCTATCGAGCTTATTTCACAATTTGCCGATACATGGTTGTCTTTGGATGCATACGACAGGGAAGCCTCGACCGCTGGTAAATTAACTAAAAAGAAAGTCGATTTGACTGCAGAGAAAATGCAGGGTGGTTTTGCCAATCTCAAATCCAAACTCATCGCACAGTCCGAAGCGACAGATATTTTCGGCAATGAACGTCATGCTGGGGCAATAGCGGGAATCGTCGGCAATGTCATGCAATCATTTGGTGGCAAGGACGTCTACCCGAGTGTAGAAGAAAAAGCTGCACACTTGCTCTATTTCCTTGTCAAAAATCATCCATTTACTGACGGTAACAAACGTAGTGGTGCATTCGCTTTTATCTGGTTTTTACAACAAGCAGACCAGCTCGATATGACTGTCATCAACTCGTCAGCCCTCACCGCGTTGACGGTGATGGTGGCGGAAAGCGATGCTCAACATAAAGATAAAGTGATCAAACTTATCTTGAATATGATTTCCAAGAAATAATTAAAAAAATAATAAATAAAACACATGATATCAAAACAAGACCTCATTACATTGGCAACAAAGGAGTTTGAAACGACACACAAGGTGCTCAATGCGTACCCCGAAGGTAAGGACGATTTTAAACCACACGAGCGGTCAAGTGACGCATTGAAACTTGTCTCCACATTTGTATTTGAAATGTACCTGACCGACAAATATTTATTTGGAGCAGAAACATCACCAACAAAGTTCAAGGATTACACACCGGGCGAAGTGAAAAAAGCACGAGAAGATTTTAAAGTAGAAGCGGATACTGTGTTGGCAAAATTGGCTGACATAACAAATGCAGACATGGCGACAATGGTGGAGTTTGCTGGCAAGTCGTACACTAAAGCAGATTTTTTGCATATGATGATCCATGATCAGATCCATCACCGTGGCCAACTGACTGTCTATATACGTATGGCAGGTGGTAAAGTCCCGTCTATTTATGGTCCATCCGCTGATGATCCAAGCACGAATTTGTAGAGCTTGAATTTTGTGTCAAAAAAGGTGATAGTAGTAAGATGAAACTATCCATCGCTATCGTCGGTCTACCAAATGTTGGGAAGTCCACACTATTTAACGCATTGACCAAAAAGTCTGTGCCGGCGGAGAACTATCCGTTTTGTACCATTGACCCATCAGTCGGTGTGGTGGCGGTGCCAGATGAAAGGTTGTGGAAACTGTCGGAGTTTTCCAAGTCAGCTAAAACAGTGCCAGCCGTTGTGGAGTTTGTGGATATTGCTGGACTAGTGGCGGGGGCGAGTAAAGGTGAAGGTTTGGGCAATAAATTTCTCTCACATATTCGCGAGACCGATGCCATATTACAGATCGTCCGGATTTTTGAAGATGGTAATGTCATCCATGTGAACAACAAGATTGATCCACTCTTTGATATTGAAACAATTAACCTCGAACTTATCTTGGCCGACAATGAGACAGTGGAAAAACGACTGGCAAATGTACAAAAAGATGTGAAGCGTGGTGATAAAGTGGCTATATTTGAAGAAGCTGTGTTGAAAAAAGCGCAGGCACAGTTGACCCAAGCGAAACTACTCAATGCTTTGTCGTGGGATGATATGGAGACACCGGTGATCAAACAGTTGAATTTGTTGACTATGAAGCCTGTGTTGTATGGGTTGAATAAAAAAGCGGGAGGGACGAATCTCGACACACTTCAAGATGAACGATGGAGTAAACTGATGGAATTTTTTGCAGAAAATAATGCCAAGTGGATAGTGATTGATGCTGGTATCGAGCATGAACTAAAGGATTTGGTGGGTGAAGAAAAAGAAATGTTTCGAATGGAACTTGGTGGTGCAGAAAATAATACAGGTGATGGTATTGATAATCTTATTAAAAAAGGATACGAACTGTTGGATTTGGTGACCTACTTTACGACAGGTGAGGATGAGACTCGTGGCTGGACCATTGCTCGCAATTCGACTGCACCGGTGGCAGGTATGGCTATCCATACTGATTTTAAAGATAAATTTATTCGAGCCGAAGTGGTCTTTTGGTCTGATCTGCTGTCCGCCAGTTCGTATGGAGTGGCGCGAGAGAAAGGGCTGGTAAGGACGGAGGGGAAAGAGTATGTGGTCAAAGATGGTGATGTTGTGGAGTTTCGGATTTGATGCAGAACGAATGCAGAACTATATAAAACTAACGCAGAAAAATTGTTCAAATAATTTATTGTTTTTTGTAGTGTAACCTTGTTTTATTATGCTATAATAGCCTTTATTATTCACATATAATATAAATCTATGGAATCAAACACACAAACAAGCAATAGAAGCACCGCCAAGGATTTTGTTTTGAATTTGGGAGCGATTGTGGCACTGTATACTATAGTTTTTAATCTTATTAACTTACTCTTTACGGTTATTAACAAAGCCTATCCGCAGATCACTAATGGATATAATTATGCAGGTACATATTCCATTAGCTTTCCGGTAGCGACACTTATCATTTTCTTTCCGATTTTTATTTTGTTGATGTGGTTGTTGGAAAAAAGTTTTGTAACCTCACCTGAAAAGAAAAACCTTGGGGTGCGTAAGTGGCTGACCTATATTACGTTGTTTATTGCTGGACTGACTTTGGCAGGAGATTTGGTTACCGTGTTGTATTATTTTATTGATGGACAGGAGTTGACCACAGGATTTTTGCTCAAGATTTGTGTGGTGCTCGTGCTCGCTGGTTTGGTTTTCTATTATTACATTTCTGATATCCGCGAAAAACTAACTGCAAAATCCCGTCTCGTTTGGCTTGTCGCTTCAAGCTTCGTTATTCTCGTTTCTATCTCTTGGGGTTTCTTTGTCCTTGGTTCACCGCGTACACAGCAACTAATGAAGTACGATGAACAAAAGGTCAGTGATTTGCAAACAATCGATTCATTTATTCAAAGTTATTATCAATCAACAGGTGGACTTCCTGCAAATTTCGCAGAACTTACAAAGTATCAACCAACTGTAATTTTACCTACAGATCAGCAAACAAATCAGCCGTATGAGTATATTTTGATTGGTCAAAGCGCAAAGGCATATCAATTGTGCGCAACATTTAATGCAGCAAGCCAAACTGATTCTCGTACTAACATTCCTGTATATCCAGGAGAAAATGTTTATTCGAATCATCCAGCTGGACACTATTGTTTTAATGAAGCAATACCAGTATCAATGTATCCAAAAGTTCCTGCGGTGTATTAAATGTTATTAAAATGGAAGACTTGTACGACAATCAAAAAACTGCCGATAGTTTTACAGCTGTACACACAGTTGTCTTGTTTTACAAGTACATTGAGATCGCAGATCCACAAACTGAAATGGCGCGACAGCGTGCTCTATGTGAAAAACTTGGTCTCAAGGGCCGGATGATTATTGCTGAAGAGGGGATTAACGCCACTCTCGAAGGAGAGAGTAAAAGAATAGAGGAATATATGGAAGAGATGAAGAAGGACGAAAGATTTACCGATATTCATTGGAAAAAAAGTATTGGTCCTGGTAATGCTTTCCCTAAATTAAAAATAAAAGTCCGACCAGAGATTGTGTCGCTCCACCTGGAGCGTGATCTGGATCCAAACCAGGTGACCGGTACTCACCTCAAGCCCGAAGAACTCAAGAAATGGTTTGAACAAGGTAAAAAGTTTGTCATTGTTGATATGCGCAACGACTATGAGTTTAAGGTCGGCAAGTTTAAAGATTCAATCATGCCACCGTTGAAGAATTTTCGTGACTTGCAGGGCCAGATTGATTCAATCAAAGATTTGAAAGATACCACTGTGCTCACTGTTTGTACTGGTGGGGTGCGTTGTGAAAAAGCCTCGGGCCTCCTGGTCCGTGAAGGGTTCAAAGATGTCTATCAGCTCGATGGCGGTATCGTCAGTTATATGGAGAAATATCCCGCCCAAGAATTTGAAGGAACACTGTATGTGTTTGATAATCGTATCACTATGGATTTTGATCCTGCTCACAAGCACAAAGTCATTGGACAGTGTGATTTCTGTTTGGAAAAAACAGAGCAGTTTTATAACTGCGCGTACCCACAGTGTAATTTAAAAGTGTTATGCTGTGAGAAGTGCTTCAAACAGAAACATAAAAAAGTATTTTGTTCTGATGCTTGCAAAATACGATATGTAATTGGAAATATTCGTCAAAGTTTTGTCCATTTGTTTAATAATTAATATGAAAAAATATCACTATATCGCACCTTACATACTTCAGAAAATTGGGTACGTTATTTCATTGGTACTATTTCGTTTTTTTGTTCACTTAGAGATTCGTGGCAAAGAACATATACCGCATACGCTACAACTTCTAAATGACAAACCTAAGGATGATGCTTCATTTACTGCTTTCAATATTATTTCTACCGGACAAGTCAATGAACGACGACAAAATACGAGAGGCACTCCTGTCCTCATATTTGCTGCAAACCATACCAGTGAGCTTGATCCTGCTATTTTTGCGTTAGTATTACCATATTTATCGGCACATTTTCCTCTGTATTTCGTGGCCAATCCAAAAGAGAAATTCAAGACATTTGGCTGGCGATCGTATTTTTATGGAGGCAAATTTTTTAATATGCTTGGGGCATATCCAATTATTTCTGGACAAAAAAATTATGAAGTTGCTTTGCAACATTATATTGAACTTTTACAGGCCGGACGGACAGTCTGTATTTTTCCCGAAGGAGGACGGACAAAAGATGGAAGTCTCTTGGTTGGTCATGGAGGGGTGGCGTATTTGTCATATACCACACGTAGTACTGTGGTGCCGATTGCCATCAACACATTTTTTGATTTGAGTTGGAAAACTTTTTTCTTACGAAAGCGAAAAGTTGTGGTAACTGTCGGTGTGCCAATACGTTCAAAAGAAATTGTGTCAGGGATAAACCCAACAATAGAAGATTTTAGACGAGGAGGAAGTCTGGTGATGGATCGGATAGGAGAATTACTAAAAATTTAAAATTTAAATTTTAAAATGGGGATGAATAAAACATTCACACAAAAAGTTCAAGATATTGTAAGAAAGATTCCACGTGGAAAAACCATGACCTACAAACAGGTAGCGACTAAGGCTGGCTCGCCACACGCTGCTCGGGCAGTGGGAACAATCATGAGCCATAATTTTGATCCCAGTATCCCATGTCATCGAGTGATTGGTTCTGATGGCAAGATGCATGGATATAATCGTGGTGGTGTGGGTGCAAAGAGAACAAAACTTCTGGAGGAAGGAGTGAAGTTATAGTATGTAGCGGTGGTCAAAGGTCTGGGCCATGCGTCCAGACCTTTGTTTTTAGCCAGTTTTCTCTGTATTCTAACCTTTGACTTTGGACTTCTGTCAAACATGGGGATAAGTCTATTGACGCCATTTGACACGTATCAGGGCAGGGTATATACTATGGGTCAATAGAAATACAGATTGAGTTACGGGTGTATATTTCAATAAAGCATAGGGTTTAGACGGTTGGGGTTTGTTTTTTCATGTATAACAAATAAATACAGTCCAATACCAAAAGGACGCCATATTTTTTAGTGGCTTCTTTTTATGTTCGTATTCGTCTTATTTTGAGTTACGGAATATTTGATTGTGTGTTTGTGGAGATGAAGACGTACGTGTTTATAAAATATTACTACGAGGTTTAACTAATAATTATTATGCCTACCAAGCACACCGATGTTGTGACGACAACATCACCTCGACCAAAGAAAATTTTCGGTCGCTTTAAAGAGCCATTGGTTGCTACACCAAACTTTGTCCAGCCACAAAGTGACTCTTTCCAGTGGTTGATTGAAAAGGGTTTGAAAGAAGTCTTTGAAGAATTTTCTTCTATCAAGGATTATTCTGGCAAGAAATTTCAACTTGATTTTACTGGGTTTGAGCTTGCAACTCCAAAGTACGATGAATATTATGCAAAAGATAATAAGTTGTCATACGAAGCTCCACTTAAAGTGCGTGTTCGTTTAAAGAACCTTATTGTGGGTACTGAAAAAGAACAGGAGATTTTCATGGCTGATTTTCCATTGATGACCAATCACGGTACTTTTATTATTTCTGGTATTGAGCGAGTTATCGTCCCGCAGCTTGCCCGATCGTATGGTGTCTTCTTTACTGCGAATGAAGTACGAGGCAAGCGAATGTTTGGAGCAAAAATTATCCCTGGCCGTGGTGCATGGGTAGAGATCGAATCAGATGCTGACGGTGTTATCTATGTTCGTATTGACCGCAAGCGAAAGTTTCCAGTAACGGAGCTTTTGCGTGTCTTTGGTGCTCATACAGATGAAGCGATTGCTAACCTCTTTTTTGGTGATAGTCACGCTCTTGAAGTGATCAAGAAAACACTTGCAAAAGATCATGCCAAAGGTGTGGACGATGCATACGTCGATATTCACAAGCGACTTCGCGACGGCGACTTGGCGACTGCAGAAAATGCACGTGAATTTATCGATTCTATCTTTAGTGCTGAACGATACGACCTCTCTCCATCAGGACGACATTTCTTTAACAAGCGTTTTGGCAAGAAGATGGACGAAAAGAGTATTGCCAAGCGAACTGTTTCTATTGAAGATTTGGTGACTATTGTCATGCACATCATCAAATTGAACAGTACTCCTGGCGCAATGCAGGATGATATTGACCATTTGGGTAGTCGACGCGTCCGTTTTGTTGGTGAATTGTTCCAGCAAAAGATTCGCGTCGGTATGGCTCAGATCAAGCGAAACGTCCAGAACCGTATGTCGACCATCGATACTGATGTGACATTGCCTGTGCAGTTTATTTCCCCAAAACCACTCCAGGCTCGTATCAAAGAATTCTTTACCACCAACCAGTTGTCTCAGTTCATGCTTCAGGAAAACTCTTTGGCTGAAATCGAACATTTGCGAACTGTTTCTGCGCTTGGGCCAGGCGGTCTGAACCGTGCTCGAGCAGGTTTCGAAGTTCGTGACGTGCATCCATCTCACTATGGCCGTATTTGCCCGATCCATACTCCAGAAGGTCCAAACATTGGTTTGGTGTTGCGTTTGGCTGTCTATGCTCGATTGAATGATTTCGGTATGATCGAGACTCCATATGCAAAAGTTAAAAACGGAAAGGTGACCGCAGAAATTGTCTATTTAAATGCATCAGAAGAAGAAACATACAAAATCGCTCACGGTGCCACACGCGTTGGTCCTGACGATATGATTGTTGAAGATATGGTAGAAGTCCGTGTAGACAAAGAGCCAACGACAGTCAAGAAATCTGAAGTTCAGTTTATTGACGTGGCGACCAACCAGGCATTCTCTATCGCAACATCAATGATTCCATTTTTGGATCACGACTATGCGGGACGAGCACTCATGGGTTCGAACATGCAGAAGCAGTCAACTCCTTGTGTTATCCCAGAAGCTCCACTTGTCGGTACTGGTATTGAAGAGTCTGCTATTCGTGATACAGGACGATTGATTATTGCCGAAGAGGCTGGTGAAGTCACTGTGGCTGACGGCGCGCGCATCAAAGTTAAAAATAGTGCGGGCAAGGAGAAGGAGTACAAGCTCGTCAAGTTTTCTCGAACCAATGCCTTTACTGCTTTCCACCAGCGACCATCAGTCAATGTTGGTGACAAGGTCAAGAAAGGTGCTGTTCTCGGAGACACATCATCATCAGAAAACGGTCAGATGGCTGTGGGTCAAAACATTCTTGTGGCATTTATGTCATGGTCTGGATCAAACTATGAAGATGCGATCATCTTGTCAGAAAAGTTGGTCAAGAAATCAAAATTTACATCTATTCACATCGAAGAGTTTGTCGTCAGTGTTCGTGATACAAAACTTGGTCCAGAAGTGACCACCTGCGATATTCCAAATGTCGGTGAATTAAAATTAAAAAACCTTGCAGAAGACGGTGTTATCCGTGTTGGTGCCGAAGTTCGTCCAGGAGATATTTTGGTTGGAAAGATTACACCAAAAGGTGAGACACAATTAACTCCAGAAGAACGCTTGCTCCGATCACTCTTTGGTGAAAAAGCTCGAGACGTCAAGGATACTTCAAAGCGTATGGAAGGTGGCAAACGAGGCCGTGTTATCAATGTCCAGATTTTCTCTCGAGAAAAAGGTGACAAACTTGATTCAGGTATCATCAAGCGTATTCACATTGAAGTTGCTGAGCTCCGAAACGTATCTGTTGGTGACAAACTTGCGGGACGACATGGAAACAAAGGTGTTATTTCAAAAATCTTGCCAGAAGAAGATATGCCATACATGGCAGACGGTACGCCGATCGATATGATTTTGACACCACTTGGTGTGCCATCTCGTATGAACCTCGGACAGATTTTGGAGTTGCACCTTGGACTTGCTGCACACACATTAAACTATCAGGCGATTGTTCCTCCATTTGCAGGAGCAACTGATGTTGAAATTAAAGAAGAGCTTGTCAAAGCAGGATTCAACTCAAATGGAAAAATAAAACTATACGACGGACGAACTGGTGAAGCGTTTGAACAGGATATTGCAGTGGGATACATGTATATTCTCAAATTGCACCACATGGTAGAAGACAAGATCCATATGCGATCTATCGGACCATACTCACTTATTACCCAGCAACCACTTGGAGGAAAAGCACAGAGTGGAGGTCAGCGATTTGGAGAAATGGAAGTCTGGGCATTGCTTGGACACGGTGCGGCGCATACCCTGCAAGAAATCTTGACGATCAAGTCAGACGATATTGTAGGACGATCTGCTGCGTTTGATGCCATTGTCAAAGGTCAGCCAATCACACAATTGGGAACACCAGCGTCATTCAATGTGTTGTTAAATAACCTTCGAGCGCTTGCGTTGGACGTGGAGATCAAGAGTGCTGATGGAAAAAATGTTACTAAACCAAAAGAAGAGAGACAAGAGAATTACTAGATCAAACTATACTAATCTTTAAAATAAAAACATGAAAAAAAAACAAGTTGAAGATAATAGTCATTTCGATAGTATGGTCTTGAAACTGGCTTCTCCAGAAAAGATTTTAGAGTGGTCATTTGGTGAAGTAACAAAACCAGAAACTATCAACTACCGAACACAACGTTCTGAAAAGAATGGTTTGTTTGATGAAAAAATATTCGGACCAGATCGAGACTTTGAGTGTTACTGTGGAAAATATCGCGGTATTCGATACAAGGGTATCGTCTGTGAAAAGTGTGGCGTCGAAATCACTCGTTCTATTGTTCGACGTGAGCGCATGGGACATATCGAACTCGCATCTCCTGTCTCACACATTTGGTTCTTGAAGAGTTTACCATCTCGTATTGGTGCGGTCTTGGGTATTCCAACTTCTGATATGGAAAAAGTTATCTATTTTGCAGGGTACATTGTGACCTCCGTCTCAGAAACAGAACGAACACGATATTTGAAAGACCTCGATTCAGAATACAAAGCAAAATCAAAAGTATTGATTGATGAAAAGACGAAAGAGGCTATGAAGGAAATGTATTTGACGACCAAGCGAGATATTCAAAGTGTGACACTTGGAAAAGTGTTGGACGAAGTGGAATATCATAATTTTGGTATGAAATACGGTACTTTGTTTGAAGCAGGTATTGGTGCTGAAGCTATTTACACTATCTTCAAATCTCTTGATATGCCAAAATTGCTTGCGTCTTTGGAAGAAGAGATTGTCAAAGCATCTGCTCTTGAGTCAGTCAAACTAAACAAGCGTATTGGTTTGGTTTCTGCCATGATCAACTCGGGTGTTCGTCCAGAATGGATGTTCCTCACACATATTCCTGTTATGCCACCAGCATTACGACCAATGGTGCCACTTGATGGAGGCCGCTATGCAACTTCAGACGTCAACGACCTGTACCGACGTGTGATCAACCGAAACAATCGACTAAAGAAATTGAAAGAAATCCATGCTCCAGATGTTATTTTGCGTAATGAAAAAAGAATTCTCCAAGAGGCTGTGGATGCATTGATCGACAACTCAATCCGCCATGGTTCTGCCGGAGCGGCAAGTAGTTTGGCACAGCGCCGAGCTTTGAAGTCTATCTCTGACAACTTAAAGGGTAAGCGTGGTATCTTCCGACAAAACTTGCTTGGTAAACGTGTGGACTATTCTGGACGTTCAGTTATTGTGGTTGGTCCAGAATTGTCACTCCACCAGTGTGGATTGCCAAAACACATGGCACTTGAATTGTTCAAACCATTTGTTATTGGTGAAATATTGAAGCGTGAACTCGCGTTCAACATTCGAGGAGCTTCAAAACTTATCGAAGACGGTGTACCAGAAGTGTGGGCTATTCTTGAAGAAGTTATTCGAGAAAAATACGTGCTTTTGAACCGTGCACCAACTTTGCACCGATTGGGTATTCAGGCGTTCAAACCGATCTTGATTGAAGGTAATGCGATCGAACTCCATCCACTTGTGTGTTCTGCGTTCAACGCGGACTTCGATGGTGACCAGATGGCGGTCCACGTGCCTTTGTCCGACGAAGCTCAGGCTGAAGCTCGAGAAATCATGGCTTCTGATAAAAATATTTTGAAGCCAGGATCAGGTGACCCAACTATTTCAGAAAAACTCCTCGACATTGTGCTCGGTGTGTATTGGATGACCAAAGAAGTTACTGGTGAAAAAGGCGAAGGTATGGTCTTTCATTCTCCAAGTAGTGCGATTACTGCCCATGACTTTGGACAGGTTGGCTATCATGCAAAGATCAAGGTCATGCGAGGCAATGAGCCAAAATACAAAGATCTTCCAGAAGGTTTGTTTGAGACCACCGTAGGACGACTCTTGTTCAATGATGTTTTGCCAACAGATCATTTGTTTGTGAACCATGAAGTTAATCGAAAGCGCATGATTGGTTTGGTGGATGATTTGATCGAAAAATATGGTATTGAAAATGTAGCAGTGATTGTGGACCGTATTAAAAACTTTGGTTTCAAGTACGCAACAAAATCCGGTATTACCTGGGGTATTGATGACGTGATGGTCCCACAAGGTAAAAATGAAGTTATTGCCAAGGCACAAGGAGAGGTAAATAAGATCATGTCGTTCTTCCACGATGGTTTGTTGTCAAAAGAAGAACGTACTCGTATGAATGAGGAAATTTGGCACGGAGCAAAAGCAGAAATGGAATCCTTGGTGAAGGCGAATTTGCCAAAAGACAGTTCTGTCTATGACATGGTTATCTCTGGTGCTCGAGGTTCTATTTCAAACATTAACACCATGGTGGGTATGATTGGTTTGATTACCAACACCGTGGGAGAAATTATTGAATTTCCTATTACTTCAAACTCAAAAGAAGGATTGTCACCACTTGAATACTTCATCATGACTCACGGTTCTCGAAAAGGTTTGACTGACACCGCACTCCAGACTGCAAAGGCAGGATATCTGACTCGAAAATTGTTCGTGGTGGCTCAGGATATTGTGGTTACCGAAGAAGACTGTGGTACCAAAGACAGTATTTCTATCGGCAAGGACACATCATCTGGTATCGAAGTGGCTATCTCAAAACATATTCGTGGCCGATTCTTGGCTGCAGATATCATCAAGAAAGACGGAACTGTTATGTTTAAAAAAGACCACTTCTTGTCAAAGAAGGAAGCTCAGGCAGTGGAAGCTGAAGGTGTTGAATCTGTTTCTGTCCGATCACCACTTGCATGTAAGACACTCGATGGCGTGTGTGTAAAATGTTACGGTGCCGATCTTGGTAAAAACAAGGTAGTAGAACTTGGTGAAGCTGTGGGAACTGTGGCAGGTCAAGCGATCGGTGAGCCAGGAACACAGTTGACCATGAACACGAAACACGCCGGAGGTGCAGCGTCAGTGGGTGGAGACGTGACTCAAGGTTTGCCTCGTGTTGAAGAAATCTTTGAAAAGCGATCACCAAAAAACCCAGCAACTGTATCAGCTGTCTCTGGAACGGTGTCAGATATCACTATCTCAAATAAAGAAAAATTGTTGACCATCCTTCCTGATCCTGAATTCAAAACAAAAGATGGTAAACCTGTCGAATATGTTATCAGTCTCAACCGTGTGATTTTGGTCAAAGTTGGCGACATTGTCACCAAGGGAGATCTCATCACTGATGGTTCTGCTGATATTGATGATCTCTTCAAATATGCTGGTAAAGACAAGACCGTCAACTATATTATTCGTGAGATCAACAAACCATATGACCTCCAGGGTGCGACGGTGTCTCGAAAGCATATTGAACTTATCGTACGACAAATGTTTTCTCGAAAGCGTATCAAAGAAGCGGGAGACACAACTTTCAACAAGGGAGACTTGGTAGAAAATGCATACTTTGTTGAGGAAAATAATGAAGCAAAGAAAAACGGTAAGGAAGAAGCAAAAGCAGATTCTGTCGTCATGGGTATTTCTGAAGTGTCTTTCTCTCGAAAGAGTTTCCTTGCGTCAGCGTCATTCCAAAGTACACCGCGTATGCTTATCTCAGCTTCAATTAAAGGTACGACAGACCGACTTGCAGGCCTTATGGAAAACGTTATTCTCGGTAAGATTATTCCTGCAGGAACAGGATTCCCTGGAAGTAATAAACAAAAGATAGTGATGAAGGCGAGAGCAGACAGAGCGGAAAAAGACCGACTAGCTGGAATGGGGACTTATTAAGAAAATTTCGAATTTCGAATTTTGAAACAATTTCGAATTTTCGAATGTCAGAGTATGGGAGAGTAACTTATTCAATGTGGAATTAAGTCATTCAGTCATTGTTTCGAAATTAAAAATTAAAAATTCGAAATTTACCCATGAGTTCTTCAGTCGATCAAATCAAATCCAAGCTTGATATTGTCTCCGTCATTGGTGGCTACATCAAACTTGAAAAAACCGGTGCAAACTTTAAAGGTAAGTGTCCTTTTCACAACGAAAAGACACCGTCCTTTTTTGTGTCTGTGGATCGAAACACATATTATTGTTTTGGTTGTCAGGCCAAGGGTGATATTTTTACCTTTGTCGAAGAATTTGAAGGTCTTGATTTTAAAGGTGCACTCAAAGTCCTTGCTGATCGTGCTGGAGTGACTTTGGACAATGGACCAAGAGAGGATACTTCAGATAAAGATGCGTTGTTTTCTGTGTTGGAATTGGCAACCTTTTTCTTTGAGAAAAATTTGTCAGAAAACAAAGAAGCAAAAGACTATTTGAAAAGTCGTGGAGTAACAGAGGAAACAATCACATTGTTTCGCCTGGGGTACGTCTCGGCGGAGTGGCGAGGACTGTATGATTTTCTCGTCTCCAAGGGGGTGAAAGATCTAGACATGGAACGAGCAGGTTTGATTAAAAGGAGGGACGGTGGAGGTTTCTACGACACATTCAGATCACGCATCGTCTTTCCTATTGCCGATAGCTCTGGACGTATTGTGGCTTTCTCCGGACGCATCTTTCCCAATGATCCCAACGCTCCAAAGTATCTCAACTCTCCAGAGACACCGATCTTTCACAAATCAGAAATCTTGTATGGATTAGACAAAGCCAAAAAAGATATTCACGCTCGGGATTATTCTATCCTCGTAGAAGGTCAGATGGATTTGATCATGCTCCATCAATCAGGTCTCGGTAATACGGTGGCATCATCTGGCACGGCTTTGACTGAGGCGCACCTGGTCAGACTCAATCGTTTGTCTAACCGCCTGATCATGGCCTTTGATGGTGATGCGGCAGGCTTCAAAGCTATTGTCCGTGGGGCAGAGATCGCTCTTGGGCTAGGTATGGAAGTCAAAGTGGCTGTACAGACCCTTGGCAATGACCCAGCCGACATGGCTCTCAATGATAAAGATGGTTTGTTGAAGAGCATCAAAGATGCACAGCACGTGGTCTCTTTTGTTCTCGGCCTCGTCATTGCCTCATCGACAGATAGTAGAGTGGCGGCACGCAAGGTCGTCGCCGATGTGTTACCGTTTGTTTCGCGCCTCCCTAGTATGTCAGAGCAATCACACTTTGTGCGAGAGATCCAAACACGGACGGGTATTGCAGAAGATGCATTGTGGAATGACTTGCGTACAATTCAAAACCCACATATAAAATTTCAAGCAGTGGCAACACCCGAAGAAAAAAAGATATTAGAAAAAAGTGATTTAATCACAAAAAAATTATTCGGTATTCTTTTGTGGCAAAAGAAAAAAACAGTACCAGATATTGATATAGATGATCTTGAAGAAAAATTATCAGAAAGTCTAGGCAAGGAATTATTTAACTTGAAACTTTCTGAATTTGAGACTGTCTCTGATGCACTTATTTTTGAAGCTGAAGCGTATTACTCTGGTCGTGGTAGTATCTCTTCTGATATAATAGAACTTATCGTAAGTCTGACGTTTGAAAAACTAAAGAAAAAACAATTGGATATTATGGCGCATATCCGGCAGGCAGAAGTAGACAAAGATATGACACGCGCGACCGAACTTTCTGCAGAGTTCAACGCTATCTCCAAGGAAATCAATAATGTAAAGAATAGAAGCTTGAAATCAGAAACTGGAAGCTAGAATGAAAAGAGAATAAAAAATTTTAGATAATACAAACACATGCCAAAAAATAATACAAAAAAGATGAATAGTCGAAAGCCTGTAAAGTCCATAAAGTCAAAAGTGAAGAAAGAGAAAAAAATAGCTAAAAAAGTAAAAGCAAAAGCAAAAGCAAAAGTAAAAGTTGCTAAGGTTAAAAAAGTAGCTAAAAAAGTTGCGCCGAAAATTTCACCAAAAAAACTTGAGAAGCAAAGTAAGATGGAACAAAGTGTCCAGAGACTTTTGGCCAAAGGTAAGGGTCGTGGCTTTGTCATCTATGATGAAATTTTAAAAGAGTTTCCACATGTTGAAGAAGATATTCTCTTTTTAGAGGAATTGTACGAGCGACTGTCTGTAGCTGGTATTGATGTATTGGAGGGTGGAGGTATGCTCGAAGCCCCGGTAGAAGATGAACATACCAAGAAGTGGACTGGTGGACGTTCTGATTCATCGTATGACTCCATTCAAATGTACTTACGAGAGATCGGTCAGTACCCACTCATTTCTGGTGGTCAGGAAAAAGAATTGGCAAAACGTATCGAGGCAGGGGATGACGAGGCAAAGGGTTTGCTCGCTCGAGCAAACTTGCGTTTGGTGGTCTCTATTGCAAAGAAATATGTTGGCCGTTCTGCTGACCTGACACTTCTTGACCTCATTCAAGAGGGGAACATCGGACTCTTTAAAGCTGTTGATAAATTTGATTGGACCAAGGGATATAAGTTTTCAACCTATGCGACCTGGTGGATTCGTCAGGCTATTACTCGCGCCCTTGCAGACCAGTCACGAACCATCCGTGTACCAGTGCATATGGTGGAAACCATTGCCAAGTACAAACAGGTTGTTCGACGATTGTCACAAGACCTCGGGCGTGAACCATTGCCGGAAGAAATTGCTACTGAAATGAATTTGGATGTAGAGAAAATTTATACTATTGAAAAAATTGATCAGAGTACCGTATCACTCGAGGCACCAGTGGGTAACGATGGTGAAGACGACAAAAGTCGGTTAGGAGACTTTTTGGCTGATGACAAGATACTGTCACCAGACCAGGAATCATCACGACGTATTATTCGTGATCAGGTCAATGAAATCCTTAATGATCTTCCAGAAAAAGAACGACGAATTCTTGAAATGCGTCATGGATTAAATGATGGTATTCAACACACATTGGAAGAAGTGGGTAAGGAGTTTGGTGTGACACGAGAGAGAATTCGACAGATTGAGGCAAAGGCACATGAGAAAATCCGACAGCACGACAAAATAAACCGTTTGAGAAACTACTATTAGAACTTCCAAATTTCACCAATCTCATCGTCTATATTTTGAAAAATATTCTCACCTTACCACTAAGTAAGGCTCAAATCTTTTTCAAAATCTCCCATTATGAATACATAATGAGTAAGTGTTCCCTTATACGCGACCTGCGCGAAAAATCCACTAAGGAGCTTTATTTTCTGTTTGGTTTTCACTTAAAAAGAACCCCCTCCCCGTCATTCCCGTGCAGACGGGAATCCAGGATCTCCCGTTTTCATTATTATTTTTTCACGAAAAAACCCGCCGATACAACTGACGGGTTTGGTCCGTTGCTGCCGGCGGGGTGTATCAAAGTATGCGAAGAAGGTAATTGGCGACAGAAGTGTAGACATCAACCTCTTTTGTGCACCCTCGCTTTTGCTGGTTGACTGCTCCTTGTTTTGCCAATTCAATTAATTTCATTTTTTCTGCATGGTTTGGATTGGCTTTTCGAATAACATTGGTCGTGGCTCGAGCTGAAATTGCCCAGCCCCCATCAACATATTCTTTCAAAGTTTCCTCTAATTCTGTTGGTGTAACAGTATCAGCCTCTTCGAGTTGTGCGAATGAGCGCATATTTTTCTTTTCTCCTCAAAAAATTTCCAAAGAACAAAAACCTGAATCATCTCGCGAATCAAAAATCAATTCGTGATCTGAATACAAGGGGCCAGTCGATTTCTCGACTGACCCACGGGAGAACTTTACTTCAAATGAACTACTGCGAGACGATCTCGAAATCAGATCGCCGGAGAGCGTTGACTATTCCGGGCTGATTATTGAGAACTACACCATACGACGGGTTTTTAAATATCCCATCGAGGTTTTCGTCGAAGTAACCATCGATGCCACGAATGACACCATCTACTCCGGCGCCGAGAATTACTTCCTTATGTAAACGAACGCGTGTCCCGGGAAGTTTCTCTCCCCGAGGTGTTTTGTACTTCTCGTGCCACCCGTTCGGGTGATAAACACGTTCCCATTCACTGGTGATTTCAAGTTCCTCAACACAGTATCGAGGATCGTGCATTTCAGGAAACCCCATGTCGAGCTTCTTACGAAACTCTTTGTTGTTTCCTTTCCAAACACATGTCCGCCGGTACCTGTTCTCCTTGGTTCCTGATTTCATCACCCGAGTAAATGGGTTGTTTGGAGTAGGTCGCATTTTGAGCATTTGCTTGGCTCGTTTGAGAACCCATGGTCTGAGCCAATGAAGAGCCATCAGCCCACGATCACCATTGTAGAGTTCGTAAACTAACATCTCTCCCTTTTCTGGATGTTTCCAGATATCGTGGGTTTCAATCAGAATCGGCCGACCAGTCATCGGCGCCTCTGGATTTTCCAGATCAAGTTCACCGGGAAATTTTTCAACTACGCCTGAATGGTACTTGATGTGAAAAAATACGTCTGTACTGCCGTCTTCTGGGGTGATAAACCCCCAGCCTTTGTCTTTGTGAAAGGACTTTACCGTACCCCGCTTTACTTGGAGCATATGGTCTTTCACCTCCTAATGTAATATTAGCACATTATATACCAATCTGTCAAGTATTTTGATTAGGAAAAATATGGCCAAAAGTATGAGTTTTTTACTGATTTTTCTTGTTCGTACATCGTAATTCGTAATTTTTACTTCATTTGCTACAATATAAACAGGAGGTTTTCTTATGGCCACCGGATTGGAGTTTGACGAAACACATTACAACGCCGGATATGCGGATGGGCTTGCAGAATTACCATTGTACACGTCATATAAAGGTAGATTTCCTAATCAAAAAGAAGGATATCGGGAAGGGTACAATGATGCAGTGCCTGAACGATTACGCAGGGAAGCACTTATAAATAAGAAGTAGAGGCAAGCAGGATGGGGTGCAATAACACACCTCTCCTGCTTTTTCTTTTATTATTTTGACGTGGAGACCGGAATGACGGGAGAGGAAGATGTGATACCATATCCCTATGTTTGACACATTTGAACAACGATACAAAAAACTGAACACTGAACAAAAACGAGCGGTCGATAGCATCGACGGACCGGTGATGGTGGTGGCAGGACCAGGGACTGGCAAGACGACCATCCTGACCCTGCGCATTGCTCAGATCTTGAAACAAACTGACACCCCAGCTCATGGTATCCTCGCCATCACTTATACCGATGCGGGTGTCAAAGCTATTCGTGAAAAATTACGCGAAGTTATCGGTAATCGTGCGTACGATGTAGCCATTCATACATTCCACAGCTTTGCCTCTGCCATGATCAGTGAATATCCAGATCACTTTGTTGCTACCAATGATTTTCAACAAATGTCTAGTGTGGAACAAGAATCTCTTGTCCGCACCATTTTGACTGATCAAAAGTTTCGAGATCTTCGCCCGACTGGTAAACCTGATGCTTATATATCATCCATTATACGAACAGTGAGTGATGCCAAAAAAGATGATTTATCACCAGAAAAGGTTCGTGAGTATGTGAGTAAACAGATCGAAGAGGTTAAGAATGATGAATCAAACATATCAAGTAAAGGGGTAACGAAAGGAAAATTAAAAGCTACTGCACAAAGTGAGTTAGAAAAGTTGGATAAAACATTGTTATTTGCAGACGTATATGAACAATATGAAATAGAAAAGAAAAATCTTAAACTACGTGATTATGATGATTTAATTATTGAACTTTTAAATGCACTAAGAAACGATTTGTTATTTTTACGATTACTGCAAGAACGTTTTTTATATATTTTGGTGGACGAACATCAGGATACCAACGACGCCCAAAATTTTATCGTTACTTTGATTGCCGAATTTTTCGAAACACCAAATATTTTTATCGTCGGTGATGAAAAGCAAGCGATCTATCGTTTTCAAGGCGCTTCGGTAGAAAATTTTCTCCACCTCCGTAAACGTTGGCCGACTATGGAGGTCATATCACTCAACACCAACTATCGTTCACACCAAGATATTTTGGATGCCAGTTTTGCTATGATTGAAAACAATTATGAAGAAGATGAACATACCGATCTGCGCATCAAACTGCAGTCTGGAAATAAAACCAAAAAGCACCCACTGGATATTATTGTCGGTGAAAAAGTAGGAGCGACTGAAATGCACTTGGTGACAGAGTTGCAGCGGATATTACGGGACGAACCGGGTGCGACCGTAGCTATCATTACTCGGTACAACAAAGAACTTGAACGAGTATTACGACTGTTGGAGTCACATAATGTACCGGTCTCTTCCGAGCGCAGTGTCGATATTTTCCATCATCCACTCGGTGTGGCATTTTTTGATTTGTTACGATATATCGTTGATCCATCTCGTCTAGATGCCTTGGCGGGAACCGTTGCTTCTGGTTTGTGGAGTCTGTCGTTTGAGCAATCTATAGAGGCTATCAGATATATCAAAAGTGGGGAGCTTACTCAGTTGGAAACTATGATCAAAAATTTGGTTGATATTCGCAATGAATTACTGAAGGATGGAGCGGTCAGTGGTATCGTCAAGAGTGCTGAACTGTCTGGCCTGACAGCTCTGGTCTCGCGTAATCCAGGCTTTGTGCACGTCTGGAAGGGTATTGTGACTTTGGCTGAATCTTTGGCTCGAGATGGACATATTGATAACCCAACGACCTTGATGAAGGCCATGCTTGCGTATGAACAGTCGGCCGAGACAAAGACGGTCAAAGTAAGTGTCGGTGCACCAGATTTACCAATACGAGCCATGACTGCCCATGGTTCAAAAGGGTTGGAGTTTGATTATGTGTTTATCCCGTATGCTAGTGAAGAGTTTTGGATTGGTCGGGCGCGTGGCTCGTCTTTTGTCTTACCAGTCAAAAATGCTACCGGACATGATGTGCGAGATACTCGTCGATTGTTTTATGTGGCTGTCACACGAGCGCGTATGCATGCAGTTATCATGTATGCGTTGTCCGAGTCCGATGGTAAACAGCTTTCACCACTACGCTTTATCAAAGAGCTTCATCCAGACAGTATTCATACCACCACTTTGGCAGAGGAAGCAGATACGGAACAGGTGGTGGCGGTACAGAATATCCAGGCAAATGAGTACCAGCAACTAATGGTCAATGAAGCCAAGAGTGTGTTGTTAAAAAAAGGTTTGTCGGTCACGGCTCTCAATCATTTTTTAGAGTGTCCAAGCAAATTTTTGTATGAAAGTATTTTAAAATTGCCACAGGCTCCCGCACCTTCGGCTGAAAAGGGAACGGCTATGCATGAAGCTATTCGCGCGGTCTGGGCAATGAATCCCAAAACAGAAGCCGGGATTGTGGGCATGATCACCACAGTGGTGACCGAACACATCAACAAGTCACTGATTGCTCCAGTGGATAAAGAAACTTTGAAAACTGAGCTCACGGCTGATGCACCTGCGGTGGCCAAGGCTTTGCTCGGCCATTTTACCAGTCAGGGCAGTGTCATGGCTGAACGATGGGTCGAGGTGCCGTTTGATGGTGTCTACAATAAAGCTATGGTGACCATACCGATCCACGGCAAGCTCGATGCCATGATAGAAACAGGTGATGTCCTCGGTATTTTTGACTACAAAACTCGGCGAGCTATGTCAGAGGCGGCCATCAAAGGAGAAACAAAAACTGATGATGGTAATTATTTCCGCCAGTTGGTTTTTTACAAATTGTTGACTCAGAATAATCAATTTTGGAAAAGTAAAAAGGTTCAGACCTCACTCGTTTTTGTCTCACCAGATGATAAAGGTCGATGCCCGATCATTACTCTTGATGTCAGTGACGCTGATATGCAAGTGGCACGTGCAGAAATCCAAACACTTATTGACTCGGTGTGGAGTGGGGACATTGCCCGGGAGTATTGTTCGGATATGTCTTGTGTGTATTGTGGGTACAGAAGGACGTTGTAAAATAATTTTGAATTTCCAATTTCGAATTTTGAAACAATTTATAAATAATAGAATGTTTTAAACGATATGAATTACGATTTGGAAACACGTACATTACAGTTTGGAAAAAATGTTATAGATATTTGTAAAAAAATTAAACAAACTTCTATTAATAATAGTTTGATTAACCAAGTTATACGATTAGTCACAAGTATTGGAGCAAATTATTGTGAAGCAAACGCCGCTAGTTTAAAAAATGATTTTTCGTAATAAAATTCATATCTCTAAAAAAGAATCTCACGAAACAAAATATTGGCTTGAATTACTAGCTCATACAGAACCAAATTTTAAAAAAGAATTACGTATCTTATGGAAAGAATGTAACGAACTAACTATGATATTTGGCAAAATACTTTCATCAATAAAACAAAATTCAAAAATTTAGTAATTGATTTATTGTTTCAAAATTCAAAATTGGAAATTCAAAATTAACCTCTACTTCTTCAACAATAGATCAATCGTATTTTTCAACGCTGCATATGATTCCTCACCTTCAATCGGTAATTTACCTCCGTCTTTTGTCACAATGATAGTATGTGGTGTCCCTTGACCACCAGATTTAATCGCATCGTCATAGTCCGCTTGGACTTTTGCAGTAAATTTACCACTGGCTAGGCAACTGGTAAATGTATCGATGTTTAGTCCGACATCTTTGGCGATCTTTGGTAGTTGGGCAGGGTCGAGTGAATCTTCGGAATTGGTGGTGGTATAGACCTCGGTCAAATATTTCCAAAAAGCTGCGTTGCCACCTTGGTCATACGCACATTCAGTTGCCTCAGCTTCTTTCGGTGCTCTCTTGTGCAGGTCAGCGATAGGAAATTGTCGATATACCCAGGCAACCTGACCACTTTGTCCGTATGTGGTCATAATTTGTTGCAGTGACGTATAAAAACTTTTACAAAATGGACATTCAGTATCAGAATATTCGACGATAGTGACGTCAGCGTTTGGGTTGCCGAGGATATGATCACTTGCTGATACTGGACGCATGCTAGATGCTTGCAAGAGGCTGTTGGAAACACCTGATGTAGTAGCGACACTGGCTATTGGTGCATTTTTGCCGGCCAGGTAGAGAGCCCCACCGATAAAAGTTCCAGCAACAACGATAGCAAGGGGGATGTATAGTTTCTCATTCATGGTAGTATTATTACATATAATAGTACAAAGAAACACATGAACACACTTATTATTTTGTTGGCTAAGTATCTTTATCTCGTTATTATTCTCATCGCGGGTATATATTTTTTTCGAGCGTCCATTGGCCGAAAAAAGGAGATTGCGTGGCTTGGTGCTATTGCGTTGCCATTGTCATATCTAGCAGCCAAGATTTCAAGTCTCGTGTATTTCGATCCTCGACCGTTTGTGGTTGGACATTTTACTCCCCTCATTACACACGTGGCAGACAATGGCTTTCCATCTGACCACACTCTCATTTCTGCAGCGGTGGCATCGGTTGTGTTTGCCTACAAC
The DNA here is from genome assembly GCA_903870365.1 of uncultured bacterium. GTDB lineage: Bacteria > Patescibacteriota > Minisyncoccia > Phycocordibacterales > DATDWN01 > CAIQCQ01. The sequence continues at coordinate 32,416 of CAIQCQ010000011.1, forward strand.
AAAACACTCGGTGCTGTGTTGATAATACTCGCATTAATTGTAGGTGTTGCGCGAGTTCTAGCAGGAGTGCATCACATAGTAGATGTCCTTGGTAGTATCGTCATTGCGGCGATAGTGACAACTTTTGTTTATCATTTCATCATTCCGAAAATCAAACAACATCAAGTAATAGAGAATCAAATATTATAATTTTAAAACAAGCTCTGTGTTTTAGCCTCAGGTTCCATTTCCCAATTACTAACGTCGAGTTTTATTTCCTTTACAAATGGTCCTTGTTTGAACAACAGTTTTTTGTTTTTCAATGCGTAGTCGTACACATCCTTGGTGATCTTTACATCATCCAAACAGTATTTGCGAATCTTTTCTATTTCACCTTCTCGCCACCATTTCACCGCATCTAAACCGTCTCCACTTTTACTTATTCCGAAAGTTCCTATTGCAATGTTATCTAGCTTTAACCATCTTCCAGAAGTGTTTTTTATTTCTTTAAAAATATCGAGTGAACGAATATCTTTCAAATCACCAAATCCTGATTTTTTGTAGTATTTGTTTAAAAGGGGTATGTCAAAGTACTCGCCGTTAAAGGTAATGAGGAGGTCAGCTTTGTCGAGAATGGCCCACAGTCGTGGAAAATCTTCTTGCAAGAAGCTGTCGTACGCATTGGTCTCGTAGTCATATATACAGACTATGGAGATATCCAAATCCGCCGGGTTGGATGAACCAACGTCCTGGAAAATATTTTGGGTTTCAATATCAAAAACTATTTTTTTCATCCTGTATGGGTATTATTAATATGACTTTGGATAGTACGGACAAATGTGGCCGCATCATCCGGAGTGTAGAGGATTTTTTTGACCAACCAGGCTGAGCGAAGCTCAACCAGGACAATATTACCAAATATTCTGGTACCATAGTGAACACTGAGACCGATAGTAAACGCTTCTTTCAAACTGATCTGACGCACACTCTGTATGTTTGTGTATGGCACCACTGAGACGGGGATGAATCCTAAAAACATAACTCGGAGATCTGTGTTGGTCAGACAGTAGGTTAATATCCATCGCAAGGAATAGTAGAAAAAAATAGCAAGTAGTACGATAATAAAAAATGGCGTAGTCGCGAGGAATATGTGTGACATATATTACTTTTTTGCCTCGATAGTACTGACAATGGTGTCTACGTCACCACGTGTTTCTTCTCCTGTGTCTAATTTTTTGAGCGTGTATGTGTTTGAGGTAGCTTCGTTTTCTCCAATAGCAATGATGTATGGTACTTTTTGTTTGTCAGCTACTTTAATCTGATCACCAATTTTTTTGTAGCTGTAATTGACTGCGACATTGAGGCCTTTTGTCCGGAGTGTTTTGGCCAGGTCGTCAGCGTGTGCTTCGTATTCTGAAGCAAGGAGACAGATAAAGAGGTCTGTGCTGGATTGGTATGCGGGCAGGAGATTGTGAGTTTGTAAAAAGTCTTGAGCAGTGACATCGCCCATGCCAAAACCAACAGTTGGCATCTTGCGAGCACCAAACATATCGAGCAGGTCATCGTAGCGGCCACCACCAAAAAGCGAGCGGTTGTTTTCTGGACTGGTGTCAAAAAATTCAAAGACAATACCGGTGTAATAATCAAAACCACGCATGATTGTCGGGTCAAATTCAACATTTTTGATTCCCTGACGGATCAAGGATTCAAGGAGTGTTATGATTTCTTTTGCTGAGTCGGTGTGCTCGAGTTTTTCCATCAAGCGTTCTTGAGATGTGATCAGTCGTTCAAAATCTTTCCAGTTGTCACCCATGATGTCATTAAGTGCTGTCTGGAAATCTGATTCACTAATTTTATTTTTTCGGTCGAGTAGTTTTGATGTTTTGTGTGACTGATCGTCATCCAGAGAAAACAGGGCAAACAAATCAGTCATCAGTGTGCGACTGTTTACTTTGATGATGAAATCAGTGTCTGTGGCACCAAGATTTTTCATCAAGGTGTAACCAACAGTGATGAGCTCTATGTCAGCAGATATACCAGAGGCACCAAACATATCCACATTGAGTTGCCAGTGTTCACGCAGACGACCTCGCTGAGGCTTTTCATAGCGGAAGAGGTTTGGAATAGAATACCAACGGAGAGGAAAAGTGAGGTCGTGCTGACGTGAAGCCACCATACGGGCCACGGTTGGGGTCATTTCTGGTCGGAGAGTCACTTCGCGGTCACCACGATCAGTAAAAGTATAGGTTTGCTCATTGACGATCTCTTCGCCAGATTTTGCACGGTAGAGTTCTGCTGGTTCGAGGACAGAGGCGTCGTATTCCACATAGCCAAAACTCTCGACTGTTTTTCGCATGGCAGCAAAGAGGTGTTTTTGGATGAATTTTTCTTCGGGATAAAAATCGCGGACGCCTTTGTAGGATTCGGTTGAGATTTTTGACATGGAGATATTATAGTCTATAAAGTCGAAAGTCGCCATTGTTTTCTTGTGAGCAAAGCGAACTAGAAATACAAGAAGTACTCTTGGGGTGGAAAGTCTGTAAAGTTAGAGATTATGGTACTGTATTTGGATGATCATAATGTACAAACAAAAAGGCGAAACTCCACTCCAAGGGTTGGATAGGTTGAGGGCGAGGAAGGAGGATTTGGTGGGCGTCAAGATGTCCTACGCTGGGCGGCTCGATCCAATGGCCGAGGGGGTGATGATAGTGTTGATAGGAGAAGAATGTAAGGACAGAGAGAAGTATTTGGGGTTAGACAAGATGTATGTCACAGAGATTTTGTTTGGAGTGGGGACGGATACAGCGGATATTTTGGGAAAAATATCCGCTAGTCAAAAGTCCGTAAAGTCCGTAAAGTCAAAAGATGTAGAAAAAGAGTTGCAGAAAATGGTGGGGAAGATGAATCAGAAGTATCCGGCGTATTCATCGAAAAGTTTTGCCGGGTCATACGAAGATGCTCATATTGGTAATGTGGCAGAACATAGTCATGAAGTGGAAGTGTACTCAGCTGAATTGTTTGAAGTGAGAGAAATAAGTTCGCACGATTTGTTAAAAAAAATTCAAGAGGATATTGCACGGGTCAAGGGTGATTTTCGCCAAGAGGAGATTGTAAAACTATGGGAAAAAAATATCCCTCGCGATGTATCACAAAAATTTTGTGTAGTAAAAATCAGACTGGTTGTCTCATCTGGATTTTATGTGCGTCAATTTGCCGAGGATTTGGGTGAATCTATTGGTGTCCCCGCACTGGCGCTATCAATCATTCGAGAAAAAGTGGGGGAGTATGGTATACACAGTTGTGAGCTTTAAACTTGCATTTTTCTGTAAAAAGAGTTGAATGGTACGTAGAAGTAAAAATTTTTCCCTGGAGGATTCATTTGGGTCTAGAAGTGGAAGAGAAAATTTTTGGAAACAAGTTCAAGGGTGTAAGAAGTAGTAGGAGTATGAATAGAGGAGATCTCGCCGAAAAAGTGGGAGATGGTATTACCCACAGAACAATTGATGCCTTGGAGCACGGAGTGATTGAGGTATGTCGAGGAGTTGTACTTAAACTCATCAAGGCTCTTGGCGCCTCTCAAAAAGAGGAGTTGGAGTTACGAGATTGTTTGGACAACGTATTGCGGCCCAAGTGGAACCGCCGGAAAATTCACTTGACCCGTCGTGTACTTCAACAACGTCGAGGGTCTGTTCGTATCCGTTTTTCTCGCTAGATTTTTCCCGTAACATCTCAAAACCCGGTCGCGCACGCAATGTGGCGGCCGGGTATTTTTTTACACAACAAGTTGTGGACAGATTTCTGAAAAAATGATTAAATATCTTTTAGAGTTGTACCTAAATTCACCCCTCAATCAGGACAGTCGTAGAATTACGACTGATAATACTCTTCATAATACCATTTGCTCTGGATACTTCCAGAGCTGTTTTGTATCCAAGAATCTTTCTTGGTTTGTTGTTGATGATATCAACAA
>CAIQCQ010000012.1 GCA_903870365.1 uncultured bacterium
TCCTGCTATCGGTTCGGAAATATAGTTTACTCACCGACGACCTTGCGAGGCCGTCTTTTTTGTTTTTATAGCTTTTTGGTATATCATAGTGTGATAGAAACGTACAATTAAAACTCTAACAGGATGAAACAATCACAACTTTTTACAAAAACTCGTAAAGAAGCACCAGCTGACGAAGTCTCTAAAAATGCTCAGCTTCTTATTCGTGCGGGTTTCATCCAAAAGGAAATGGCGGGGGTGTATGATTATTTGCCACTTGGTCTGCGGGTGATTGAAAATATCAAAAAAATTATTCGACAGGAAATGAATATGATTGGTGGACAAGAAGTCTCACTCTCAACCCTCCAAGATCCTGAGATTTGGAAAAAGACTGACCGATGGGATGATACGAAGGTTGATGTCTGGTTTAAAACAAAATTAAAAAATGACACAGAGCTTGGATTGGGTTGTACACATGAAGAACCGATGACTCGTATGGTTTCTGAATACGTACACTCATACAAAGATTTACCACTCTATACATATCAGTTTCAAACAAAATTTCGAAACGAAACACGTGCAAAAAGTGGTATCATGCGTGGTCGTGAATTTCTTATGAAAGACATGTACTCCTTTGATACTACCCAAGAGGGTTTAGACGCATTTTACGAAAAAGCAATTTCTGCCTACAAAAATATTTATGATCGTGCAGGTATTGGTGACAAAACATACCTGACGTTTGCTTCAGGAGGTATGTTTAGTAAATTCAGTCACGAATTTCAGACTATTTGTGATGCAGGTGAAGACCACATATTTATTGATGAATCAAAAAATATGGCGGTCAATGACGAGGTTATGCAGGATGAAATCTTACAAGATCTTGGTATGACACGAGAGACCCTTGTTCAAAAAAAATCTATTGAGGTAGGAAATATTTTTAAGTATGGAACTCGATACACAGAAGAATTGGGGATGCGTTTTACTGACGAAGAGGGAAATGTAAAAACTCCAGTGACAGGTGCGTATGGTATCGGTATCGGTCGTTTAATGGGAACAATTGTCGAATTACTCTCTGACGAACGTGGCATCGTCTGGCCAGAGTCTGTCGCACCATTTCGTGTACACCTATTATCCGTTGGTAATTCACCAGAAGTAACTTTTGCGTGCGATACCCTATATGAAAAACTAAAAACTCTTGGAGTGGAAACATTGTATGATGATCGCGAACTCCGTCCAGGAGAAAAGTTTGCTGACTCTGATCTTATTGGTATACCGTACCGTGTAGTGGTCAGTGAAAAAACATTGGCGGGTGGGGTGATCGAAGTAAAGAAGAGAACTGAAGAAAAAGCAGAGATGATGAGTGAGGAAGAGTTTTTAAGAAAGATATAATTTCTAATTTCTAAATAATGACTAATGTCTAAATCCCAATTGGGAATTGGTGCTTGGGATTTATTTAGAAATTAGGAATTAGAAATTAGATCAATTTTTATAATGCCAAAACTATTCAACAAATTCCGCCACCTTCTTGCCAATGATATTGGTATCGATCTGGGTACTGCCAATACATTGGTCTACGTCAAAGGTAAGGGCATCGTCCTCAACGAACCGTCTGTCGTGGCCATCAATGAAAAAACTGGCCGTGTGGTGGCTGTTGGTACTGATGCAAAAAACATGCTTGGTCGTACACCAGGACATATCACCGCCATTCGACCACTTGTTGATGGAGTTATTTCTGATTTCGAAGTGACTGAGGAGATGGTGTCATATTTATTAAACAAAGCTCAAAAAGATAATAAAAAAATTATCGGCCCGCGAGTGGTAGTGGGGGTGCCATCGGGTATTACCAATGTCGAAATACGTGCGGTACGTGACGCCGCTCGTGGTGCAGGAGCCAGCGAAGTCAACATTGTCGAAGAGCCCATGGCCGCGGCTATCGGTATCCGCATGCCCGTCATGGATCCAGTTGGTAATATGATTATTGATATCGGTGGAGGGACGACTGATATTGCCGTGATTTCGCTTGGTGGTGTCGTTCGTTCAAAAAATTTGCGTATTGCTGGTGATAAACTAAACAATGATATCATTGCTTATGTTCGAAGTGAGTTTAAAATCCTTATTGGAGAAAAATCTGCTGAAGATTTGAAAATCGCTATTGGTGCAATATTACCCCAAGAAAATCCACTCGAAGCTTCTATTAAAGGACGTGACCTTATCACCGGTCTTCCTCGAGAAGTTATTATTACAGACTCTGATGTTCGAGAAGCGCTTGGGTTATCGATTGATGCTCTTGTTGAATCTGTTAAAGAAGTACTGGAAACAACACCACCAGAAATTGTTTCAGATATTATGCAACGAGGTATTTTTATCGTTGGTGGAGGAGCATTGATCAAAGGTCTGGCACAAGCCATCAAAGAATCAACTAAAATAGAAGTCCATATTGCTGCTGATCCACTGACCGCTGTTTGCCGTGGTGCCGGAATCATTTTGGATGATCTTGAAAAATATGAAGATGTATTGATTGCCAATGAAAACGAACTACCTCCAAAAAAGTAGACGGTACCTAACTCATCAGACCGACATATGTCCACGATTAATTTTATGCGAGAGAAAAAAGTATCAGATACCACAGGTGCACATATGCTGTATGGATTTTTGATATTTCTTTTTCTTTGTATACTGCAATTTTTTTTTAATTCAACATTTTCTACTCTCACATATACTATTGCCAAGCCACTATGGACATACCAAGATCATATTTTTGGAACAAACCACTCTCTCATAGACAGTATTGAATCAAAAGCAGCCCTTATTGTGGACAAAAAAAATCTTGAAGATCAAATCTATAGTTTACAGATTAAAAATATGGAACTGACTGCTCAGATCGGTACATTCTCGAGTACCACAGTCGATCAGTTCTTACCCCACACACCAGAAAAAACAGTAGCCAAAGTCATTGCCAAACCACCATTTTCACCCTTTGATACACTTATTCTTGATCGAGGCTTGGATGCAGGTATTACAGTAGGAAATGTTGTATATGCAGGTGATAACACTGTTATTGGCCAAGTCAGTACCTCACGGTCTGGATATGCTCAAGTGACATTGTATTCTGTTGGGGGACACACCCAGCCGGCTGAAATTGTACGGACAAAAGAACAAATCGATCTGCAAGGTGTTGGTGGTAACAACTATCAAATCACGGTACCCAAAGAATTTGATGTGGTACTCGGAGACAGCATCGTCACCACCGATGCCCAGCAGTCAGTCATTGCTATTGTGTATTATATTGATTCATCATCACAAAATTCATTTAAAAAAGTTCTCGCTCGCATACCATTCAATATACTACAAACAAATTGGGTGCAGGTAGAGAAAAATTAATTAATGGGTGTGCTATCATTGGCTCGTATGAATCGTACAAAAAAACTGACAGTATTACGAATAGGTGCTGATATTATAATATTATTTCTGATTTTTCTCGTACCATGGTGGTTTTCATACATTCTTCTATTGGGTGCATTATTCTTTTTTGATAGCTATTTCGAGATACTATACTTTGGTTTTTTACTTGATGCCCTCTATGCTCAATCCGAAGGTATATCAAAATATCTTTTCTTAACCATTGGTTTCGTACTTTTCTCTCTTCAGATTTTTGTTAAAAAGAAACTACGTATCTGATCTCTATCGTGCCTATTACCTAAAGACTATTTACTATGCTTCAGTCTCTCAAAAATATTTTTAAAAAAAAGAGCCCTTACAAAGACATCGATCCCGATGAAATTTTTTTAGATTCTCAAAATCTACCAGACTTTAATGTTGATCAATTTGAAGGACGGATTGAAAAGCCCATATCAGTTAAAACCTTTGTTATTTTAGGATTTGTATTGGCTTGCATTGGTATTACCTGTTTAGCACGAGTATGGTATCTCCAAGTCACATCAGGGAGTATATACAGGACAAAAAGTGAAACCAACCGATTAAAAACTGTCACCTTATTTGCCAACAGAGGAGTCATCTCTGATAGAAATGGTGAACAACTTGCGTGGAATGATATCAACCCAGAAGGGGATGATTTTACTATCAGAAAATACGCTTCAGAAATTGGCTTGTCGACTGTTCTCGGATACGTAAAGTATCCAGCAAAAGATAAATCTGGTAATTACTACGAGAAAAATTTTATCCCTGTTGATGGTATTGAGAAAAATTATAATACTCAGTTATCAGGAGAAAACGGGACCCGACTAACAGAAACCGATGTTGCTGGACATATTACGTCACAGAGTGTGCTCGTGCCGGCACAGGATGGTGATAATATCACTCTGTCTATCGATAAAAATATTCAAACAAAACTCTATCAATCAATGATTGATTACTCTCAGCGAGCAGGCTATCAAGGTGGTTCAGGTGTCATTATGAATGTATACACAGGTGAACTTATTGCTATGGCTAATTTTCCTGAATATGATTCCAATGTTATGGCGGACGGAAGTGACTCTGAAAAAATACAAGGATATTTATCAAATAAAAACAATCCATTTCTCAACCGAGCAGTAGCTGGACTATACACGCCAGGATCAATCATGAAACCTTATGTGGCTATTGGAGCACTCACTGAACACACCATTGATCCAACAAAGATTATTGTTTCAACAGGTTCTATCTCTGTGCCAAACCCGTACGATCCAAGTCATCCGTCTATTTTTAAAGACTGGAAAATCCTTGGACCAGTAGATATGCGTCGAGCTTTGGCTATGTCATCTGACGTGTATTTTTATGAAGTTGGTGGAGGGTTTCAAAACCCTGGTGGCAGCTATCAACAAGGATTAGGTATCACAAATATTGAAAAATATGAACGCCTATTTGGTTTTGGCGCAAAGACTGGTGTTGCTGTACCAGGAGAAGCCATTGGTGTCACTCCTGATCCTACATGGAAGCTCACAAACTTTAATGGAGAAGCGTGGCGAATTGGTGATACGTATCATACTGCCATTGGTCAATATGGCGTTCAGATCACTCCACTCCAGGCAGTCAGAGCGGTGGCCGCTATTGCCAATAGCGGCAATCTGGTCACACCACAACTCCTCCATGCCACAAGCACTGATGCTGTGGTTTTCCAACAGACGGGGATTGATCCAAGTTATCTCCAAATCGTCAAAGAGGGGATGCGTATGGCCGTCACAGCGGGTACAGTTCAGAGCCTTAATGTGTCGTATGTCCAAGTTTCAGCAAAGTCTGGTACGGCCCAGATTGGTGTCAGTAAAGATAGTGTCAACTCATGGGTTATTGGCTTTTTCCCGTCTGACCACCCTCGATATGCCTTTGCCCTCGTGATGGAAAGAGGACCGGCTACAGAGACCCTAGGAGCATCACTCGTTATGAGACCAGTGTTTGATTATATGAATATAAATGAACCCCAATACTTTAAGTAGCTAACATACGAATATCCGAATGACGGGAGCTTCCGAATACCTCCGAATAAGACCAAACTGCTATTATTCGTAACCATTCGTAATCCCATATTATTCGGATATTCGTATACTTGCATTATCAAGAAATTTGTGTAAAATGTACCTACTATGTTTGCAGTCATTAAAACAGGAGGAAAACAGTACAAGGTCGCTGTGGGCGATGTTGTCAAAATCGAAAAAATGAAGTCCTTAGATAAGGGTGCTTTTCCTGTGGGCACACAGATCACTTTTGACGAAGTTATGCTTATGGACAATGGTACAGATACCACTGTGGGAACGCCATTTATCCCAGCTGCCAAAGTCGAGGCGACCCTCGAAGAAGTCGGCCGAAACAAGACAGTGGATGTTATCAAGTACAAACAAAAATCTCGATATTTCAAGAAAAATGGTCATCGACAGCCTTGGTTCAAAGTGAGAATTGTTGGTATTAAGTAACCAACAGCTCGGGTCTTTTTGTCCGATTTCATCTTCTAAAATTTAAAAATACTCATCACCGTACGACTCAGTACGGCTTTTCGTATTTTTAAATTTTATAAGCGAACTCGACCAAAAATCTTCCGAGATTCGTAATCTAGATTTTAGTTTTTATATCAAAAAATAAAATTCTGATATTTATTGTCATATAACAGAATTATTGCTATATTTCTTTTCAGACTGGAGAAAAGATGCCTGGAACAAGAGAAGAAATAATTAATGCACACAAAAGATGGATTTCATTCCTTCCTGATGAGAATGCTCTTTCGATCAATCTCGAAGACCTTCAAGAAAGACTAAAACAAGCCCTCATTAAGGAAAAGGAAATGCGTGTAAAAACTGCTGAAAAATTTGCACGAAGATATGTGATATCAGTCCGGAAAAATGTAAAATTAATTCGTGCAGAAAAAGCCTACTCTCAAAAAAGGATTGCTGAGCTAGAAACATTTTAGGTCTTCAAAAAGGTGCCCCATATCTGGGACACCTTTTGTTTTACTTCCTGCTTTGTAAAGCACTCCGCAAAGTGTCGGGGTCGGAGTATTCGAGCTCCGCGCCGGTGGAGAGACCTCGACCAAGAGTGGATATTTTAAAGCCGTATTGAATGGAAAGTGGTCCAAGGAGGCGAGTGACATACTCACGAGTATTTTCACCATCAGGATTGGCATCAAGAGCCAGGATAATTTCCTTGAGGACACCTCCCTTTGTTTTTGCAGCAATAGTATCAAGTAATTCTTTTTGACGAATTTTGTGCGCAGGGTTTTCTTCGAGAATAGGGACCACGCCACCAAGGATAAAATAGTAACCATTGAAAGACTTGGTTCGCTCAATATTTTCAAAATCAACGTCACGAGAGATAATCATAAGAATATTTTTGTCACGACTGTCACTACGACAAATCGGACAGATTTTACTTTCACCTTTATCCTTTGGAAAAAAACGAAAACAAGATTCACAACAATAGATTTCCTTTTTTAATTCAACTATAAGGTTGGACAATTCTCCGGCATAGCCATTTTTCTGAGCAAGTAGAAAATAGACAAAACGCTTGGCTTGTCGTGGGCCAATGCCAGGGAACTGTTTGAATAACTCGGTGAGCTTTTGAATTGAATCCATAGTGTAAGTATATACGAATATCCGAATTGAAAAATTACGAATGTCTCCGAATAAGAAACTGTAGCTCCTATTCGTAACAATTCGGATTATTCGTTCATTCGGATATTCGTATGTTTATCTTAGAAATCATTAAATCCTTTATCCGCATGTGACTGAGCCTGATGCGTCTTGTCGATACTCTGGAATGTCGCTTTTTTGTCATTGAAAAACAACTCAACTTTTCCTGTTTCACCATTACGATGTTTTTCAATCAAAATTTCAGCAATACCATTTTTCTCTGACTCATCTTTGTATTTATCCTCACGGTGAATAAACATCACCACATCCGCATCTTGTTCAATAGAACCAGAGTCACGCAAGTCAGACAAACGAGGGCGACCACCACGTTGTTCCACAGCACGAGAAAGCTGAGAGAGAGCGAGGACCGGCACATCCAGTTCACGAGCCATGTTTTTGAGCGATCGTGAAATTTCAGTTGTTTGTTGGACCAAGTTATCATTCTTGGTATTGGTCGGCATCATAAGCTGGAGGTAGTCCACGATAATCAGACCCAAACCATGCTCAGACTTCATTCTACGGGCAATAGAGCGCATTTTAATGATGTTGTTACCTGGTTGGTCATCGATGAAAATAGGGGCTTTGGATAGGGTAGCGATGGCGTCTCGAAGTGGCTCATAATCGCCAGCCTTCAGTCGACCAGTCCGGAGCTCCCATGAGTTAACATTTCCCTGAGCAGCAATCATGCGGTCGACGAGTTGTTGGGAACTCATTTCCAGAGAAAACATACCGACAGGGGTGTTGTGTTTGACCGCTGTCTGTCGAGCAATGTCGAGGGCGAGGGACGTCTTACCCATACTCGGTCGAGCAGCTAGGATGATAAGGTCTGATTTTTGGAAACCAGATAGTTTATTGTCGAGCTCGGCAAAACCAGTCGACACACCGCGGAGACCATCACCAGACGACTGGAGTTTATCAAATCGCTCCCACGCCTCAGACAGTTCATCTTTGATAGGGATAAACTTGTGGTGAGTCGACGTATTGGTGACCTCAAACAATTTCTTTTCTGCTTTGTCGAGCATCTCTTCAAGCTCATCTGTTTCGTCGTAACCCATAAGCGAGATGTGCTCGGATGCGCCAATCAGTCGCCGCATCATGTGTTTTTTTTGAATAATTTGTGCGTAGTATGGAGCGTTGGCAGAACTCGGTACACCGTTGACCAATTCGGTCAGATAGGTGTTACCACCAACAAGTTCAAGTTGATTACGTTCCTTCAAACGTGAAGCCACAGACAAGAGGTCGATCGGTTGACGTTTACCGTGCAGATCCATCATGATTTCGTAAACAATAGAATTACGTCCAGAATAAAAACTTTCGATAGAAATAACATCGTTGATATCATAGATGCCTTCTGGAGCAAGCATAATAGAGCCGAGGAGGGCCATTTCTGCTTCAATATTTTGTGGGGGAATTCGTAATCCTTTGTTGTCAGCCATCCCGTTAGAATTTTAATGCAATCATTTTAATAATAGAAAAGTTTATTTGGTAAAATATTTCCCATATCCCTGTAAATATTTGATAAAACTCTAAGGGACTATCTCGCTATTCTAGCAAGTCACAAGGCACAAGTCAGTAGGCAGGGTGGGGGAGATGTGGTGGAGAAACTGGGGATGAAAAAAGATAGCCCTGGGAGCTACCTTTTACATCAATTTTACTTCGGGGAACTATTAGGCCAGATATTTTTTACACTGGAATCTGTCCCTTTAAAAATCACTACAGCTATCAAACCGATGAATGCCACTACTAGGGCACATTCAGCAAAGTACTTCGTCCGAGAAAATATTTTCATGTGTTGTACCATTTAAATCCACTTAAACTGTACGCCGTATAAAATATAAAGTCAAGTATTAACTACACTTTTCAACAGATTTTAAATTTTTTCAACTTTTACTCCAGAATCACTATCCTTTACAGCAAATCCTAATTTCTCAATATCTTCTCGGAGTTGGTCAGACCGTGCCCAGTTTTTGTCTGCTCGAGCAGTATCTCGTTCAGCAATAAGTTTTTGAACCTCGGCGGGAATTTCAATCGTTTCTTCAGATTTGCCGAGCTCGAAACCCAAAACTTTATCGAAATCTAAAAATAATGTTTTTTTATTTTTAATCGAAATTGATGGATCTTTCAAAATATCCCAAATCAGAGCAATGGCACGAGGTGTATCCAAATCATCATTTATAAATTGATTAAATTTATTTTTGTATTTTTTTGTTTCATCATCTCCTTTATCTGATTCAGCAGACTTTTCAATACCATAATTATCAAGAAAAACTCTCTTTAATCGTTTTAATGTTGTTTGTGCTCCCTCCAATGCGTCCCAAGAGAAATCGAGTGGGGAAGAATACCGAGCAGTCAAATACAAATATCGCAACGCGAGTGGGTCAATACCTTTTTCTTTCAGTGTTTGCAGAGTAATAAAATTACCAGCTGATTTTGCCATCTTATCAACACCGGTATTGAGAAATGCATTGTGCATCCAGACATTTGCCAATGGCACACCATACGCTGCTTCACTCTGAGCAATTTCGTTGTTGTGGTGGACGGGAATATGGTCGATACCACCAGTATGAATATCAAGTGGTTGACCGAGATATTTCCGTGACATAGCCGAGCACTCGATATGCCAGCCAGGAAAACCTTTTCCGAATGAAGCTTCGTAGCCGAGGGGGGATTCGGCAAACCCTGGATTCCCCACAGTACTTTTCTGTTGAAAAGTCTGCAGGGCCCATCTCGGACCGTCGTCCTCCGATCTTGTGTGTGGGTCCCAGCCCACACTCACGTCTGCACGGGAATGACGGGGAGAAGAAAACTTCCACAAAGCAAAATCACGAGCATTTTTCTTTTCTGAATTCACTCCAATACGCGAGTGCTCACCATCATCCTGTGGAATATTTCCGAGCTTGCCATATCCTGGAAATTTAGCTGTATCAAAATATATACCATCGCTCGTTACGTATGCGTATCCTTTTCCTGTCAGAGTTTCGATCAAAGCAATGTCTTCGGCAATATGATCACTAGCAAAAGGGAAATGTGTTGGCAATTTAATACCAAGAGCCACCAAATCACTCTCAAATTTTTCAAAATAAAAATCTGCCACTTCTCGCATAGCGACCATAGTCATTGGTTTACCTTCACGCCGCAACGCTTTAGACATCTTGTCTTCACCATCATCACCATCTGAAGAAAGGTGTCCGATATCAGTAATATTAACAACTTGGTTCACCTCATAGCTGTTGTACTCAAACATGCGTCGCAAGACATCAGCAAAAACGTAACTCCGCAGATTACCAATATGAGCATAGTCGTACACAGTAGGACCACAATTGTACATGGTCACAACACCAGAAGTAATCGGTTTAAAGAGTTCTTTTTTGCCAGTGAGTGTATTGTGGAGATAAATATCCATAAAAATAGTATAGTCTATAAAGTCGAAAGTCGCCATTCTTTTCTTGTGAGCAAAGTGAACTAAAAATGCACTACCAACTCTTCGACTGTATAAACTTTATGGACTTTATAGACTTTTAACTGATATAATATTCAGCATGCTTTCTTTTATTAAAAAATACTGGATCGGATCCATTGCACTCCTCGTCATCGTCTCTATGGGTCTTGGCTTTCTTATTGGGAGAAACAACCCATCATCAGCATCACGCGTGACAAATATTTCCAACATGGATTCAGCTAGTACGACTGCTGTCGACTTTGCTCCATTTTGGAAAGTGTGGACAACTCTCAATGACAAATACGTTCCGACACACTCCACCACCACTCCAACTGATCAAGCAAAAGTGTATGGTGCTATCCAAGGTCTCGCGGCATCATACGGCGACCCATACACTGTTTTCTTCCCTCCAGTAGACAATCAATCATTCCAGGATCAGATCAGTGGCAGTTTTGAAGGTGTTGGTATGGAAGTAGATGTCAAAAATGGCGTACTGACTGTCATTGCTCCACTCAAAGGCACACCAGCATACAACGCGGGTATAAAAACTGGTGACATTATCCTCAGTATTAATAAAAAAAGTACTCAAGGCATGTCTACAGAAAATGCCATTAATATGATCAAAGGTCCAAAAGGAACACAAGTGGTCTTCAGTATTCTCCGCGCTGGAATAAAAAATCCATTTGATATTAGTGTCACCCGAGATACTATTGCTGTCCCGACCGTCGAAACAAAAACAAAAGGTGACGTCTTTATCATCAACCTTTACACTTTCTCTGCTACATCACCAGATCTTTTCCGTAATGCTCTGAGAACCTTTATCCAGTCAGGTGACAACAAGTTGGTTCTCGACCTTCGTGGCAACCCAGGTGGCTATCTTGAGGCAGCGGTAGACATGGCCAGTTGGTTCCTGCCATCAGGTAATCTCGTGGTCAGTGAAAAAGCAAAAGTAGCAAGCGATTCTCAAGACTACCGCAGTCGTGGCTATAATATCTTTAACAACAATCTCAAAATGGTCATCCTTATTGACCAAGGTTCAGCAAGTGCTTCAGAAATCCTTTCCGGTGCATTGCACGAGCATGGTGTAGCCGAGCTCATCGGTACACGGTCATATGGAAAAGGCTCTGTGCAGGAACTGGTACCAATCACTTCAGATACGTCACTCAAAGTAACTATCGCAAAATGGTACACACCAAACGGTCATTCGATCTCAGATGGGGGACTCACACCAGATATCAAGGCCAACTTGGACGTAGCAAAATATGCAAAAGGTGACGACACACAGCTTGATGCAGCTATGGATTACCTCGATGGTCAGCCAATACCAGCAGACATCGCATCATCAACAACCCCGAATTAAATAGAATGACGATTGCGAATAGCAAAAAGACAGGTTGATTTTTTGTTGTATCTCGTATATCGTAACTCGTACACTAATCATATACACAATGAAAATAATACTTACAAAAGATATTCCAAAAATAGGCAAGAAAAACGAAATCAAAGAAGTGGCTGACGGCTATGCATTAAACTTTGTCATACCTCGCGGACTAGGGGTAAAGGCTACGGAAGCTGGTATACAAAAAGTCCAGAGCATGAAAGGAGCGATGGAAACAGAAAAGAAAATGCAGGATGAACTCCTCACAAAAAGTCTCTCTGACTTGTCAGCCATCACTGTCACTATCTCCGAGAAAACAAATGAAAAGGGACATCTCTTTGCTGGTATCGACACAACACGACTGGCGAAGGAAATCGAAGCGACGACAGGTATGGCATTTGACCCAGACACTATTGAAATTGAAAAACCAATCAAGCAAACTGGTAATTTCATTGTGACTGTTTCAGTCAAAGGAAAGAAAGGAAAGGTAAAGGTGGTGGTGGAAGCATTGAAGAACTAGTACAAAATTTTTATAAAATACTTGAAAAAAATCTAGATTAGTGTATTTTATTTGTGGGAGGAATATATGTACATTGATGATGAAGTTTTTAAAACTCTGGTCTTAGCTTCAAAAAATTTAAGTGTGGTGGATTGCACGGAAAAAAATCTCGAAGCAATTCGAGCCATTGGGGGGAGAATGATCCGTAGAAACTCAAGAGAAGGTAAAACTGTCCTGAGGTTCGGAGCAATTTTTTTTCAAAGCACGAATCCAGAAGTTAAGAGGATTCGAGAACCACTCGTGCCTGTTTAGACTGAAGGTGAGATCAAAAAAACGCTGGCCGGCGATCCCGGTCAGCGTTTTCTTATTATATTTTCTCCGTCATTCCAGAATGACAGGGAGTTAACCTACATTTACCACCTTCTTCACTTTCATCGTACTGTTAAATCCAATCTTTCGTTTTGTAGTAAAAGAAACTACACCGTCTTTCATGGCAAAAAGAGTGTCATCGCTGCCCTTAGCGACGTTTTTACCAGGGAGTACATCTGTACCTCGTTGTTTGATGATGATAGAGCCGATTTTCGCCATTTGGCCATCGTACAGCTTTACACCCAAATATTTAGGATTGGAATCCCGACCGTTTTTTGTTTTACCCGCAGCTTTTTTATGTGCCATTGTGAATAGTCTATCAAGTCCGTAAAGTCAAAAGTCTTTAGAGAAATGGTATAGTTAATAAATGAATATGGCACAAAGTATAAACCATTGGGCGGAAGAAATCAAGCCCTATTGGAGGATAGCGAGTATCGTCCTTTTGGCCTTTATTTTCTTTGGTTTATGGCAAATTTCTGTTCAAAAAGGCTACAAACAGCCCCTGGAGATCACCACCACAGCACACCCAGGTGGAACTAGTGCCATCTCAGTCAATGGACCACAAAACGTCGTGGCTTCCAAGACCGGCACCAAATATTACCTCCCATGGTGTGGAGCACTGAGCCGGATCAAGCCAGAAAATCGAGTAGAATTTGCCACACCCGCCCTGGCCCGTGCCGCAGGGTATAGCCCCGCCGGAAACTGTAAGGGAGTGAAGTGACACTTAACAAAAGTATTCTTTTGTTAAGATAACGAAACGAACACTTATGTCGAAAGTAATCTTCCGATGAAAGGGAGTGAAGTGAATACACACTATCCAAGCACCCCTTGGATAGTGTGAGAACGTAACGACACTTATGCACGAGGCACTCGGGCTAAGGGAGTGAACGAACACTTTCACCTCAGGTTACATAATGTGTGAGTGTACCCTCATGCACGAGGCACTCAGATCAAGGGAACAAAATAAAAAGTATATTGTATATAGTATTTTGTATATGGTATGGGAAAAAATACTTATCGAATCCATACTATATACTTTATACTAAATACTATATACTATTTTTATGTGTGGCATTGTCGGTATACTTGGCAAAGACCAAGATAATAAGGAGCAACTCGTCGCTGAAATGGCGCGGATTATTGAACACCGTGGACCAGACCAGGATGGTTTTTTCAATGATGACTATGTTGGTCTGGGTATGCGCCGACTGTCTATCATCGACCTGACATCTGGTAAACAACCAATCAGTTCAGCTGACGATAATCTCCTTATTTTTTTTAATGGTGAGATCTACAACTACAAAGAACTCCGCACGGATCTGTTGGCTAAAGGTTATGTCTTTAAAACAGAATCTGATACAGAAGTCATCCTCCACCTGTATGAAGCATACGGCAAAGCTGGCTTGTCGCGTCTCCGTGGTATGTTTGCCTTTTGTATATATGACCGCGCATCCCATAGTCTCTTCTTGGCTCGAGATTTCTTTGGTATCAAGCCACTCTATTACATCAAATTGGGAAACAGCATCCTCGGTTTTGGATCAGAAATAAAATCGCTCCTCATCCACCCAAAATATAAAAAGGAAGTCAACAACACAGCCACTTTCAATTATCTCCGTTTTCAATACAACCCGCTTGAGGAAACTTTTTTCAAAAATATTTTTAGTCTGCGTCCTGGACACTGCATGACAGTTGATCTCCTGGCTAATAGCTTTGAGATAGAAAGGTTCTGGCAATTTGAATTTCATGCTGATGAAAAATTGGACGAAACAAAAGCCCAGACAAAGACCCTCGATACGCTTCGTGACTCAGTAGCCCATCATATGATCAGTGATGTACCAGTCGGATCATTTCTTTCTGGTGGAGTTGATTCATCAATTATAGCGACATTAATGAATGAGATTATTGAAAAAGAGAAACCTGGCAGTAAAAACAAGACCTTCACTGTGGGTTTCAAAGAACTTTCAGAAGGTCAAGAAGCTCGAGAGACTTCTGATGTATTACACACAGATCATACCGAAATCATCATTGGTAAAGAAGAATATTTCTCGGTCCTGCCAAAACTCGTTTGGCATTTTGACGAGCCGGTGGCTGATCCGTCTGCTATCGCTCTCTATTTTGTGGCCCGAGAAGCTCGCAAGAAAGTAACCGTGGTCCTCTCTGGTGAAGGGGCTGATGAACTCTTTGGTGGTTACAACATTTACTGTGCGCCACTAGCTGCACACAAATTTGCGTGGCTACCACATAGTGTATTGAAAATGGTCATTAGTCTATTGCCAGATATGTGGGGTAAAAACTATCTGAAACGAGCTTCGAGTAAATTGTCTGAGTGGTATATCGGCAATGCATCGATATTTAGTGAAGAAGAACAAACAAAGCTTTGGTCTTCTCCTTCTGTCATTCCGGACTTGATCCGGAATCCACCTTTTCTCGCCTCCTCTTACACCCAAGCATCTACATCCCACACCTCAGACTCTGCCACCATGCAACTTGTCGACATCAACACCTGGATGGTAGGGGATATCCTGGCCAAAGCTGACAAGATGACCATGGCCAACTCACTCGAACTCCGGGTCCCTTTTTTGGACATTGAAGTGGCCAAGCTCGCTGAAACATTGCCAGACAATTTAAAATGGAAAGACGGTCAAACAAAATACATCCTCCGCAAAGCCTTTACATCTATTATTCCCGAAACAGCCCGCAACCGTCGAAAGCTCGGCTTTCCCACACCATTGCGTGCGTGGCTAACCGCGGACTCGACCGATGTATATAACACCATCCGAAACTCTTCGTATTTAAAATCTGTGTTGAATATGGGTGAAGTCGAAAAGGTTATCACTGAGCAAATATTCGGTAAAGACAACTCCCGTAAAATTTATCTTCTATATATCCTCGCCCTCTGGTATACAGTCTTTTTTGAAACTTCCAAGTAAAAAAGAAATCTACTTTATTTTTTGATTTTCACCCCAAATACACTATACTATGTCTATCTTATTCGTTATTTCTTATTCTTAATTCTTATTTCTATCCACATGACTATTGATGTTGTAAAAGTATTACTCCCGAGTATTTTAACCTTTGTTATTGGCATTGGTATTACTCCCATACTGACCAAGTACTTTTACCAATACAAAATGTGGAAGAAAAATCCACGCATCAGCGCCGACAATCCAGAAGGTGTCTCAGCTGAGTTTGCCAAACACCACAACACCGCACAGGAGATCAGCACCCCACGCGTCGGAGGAGTGATCATTTGGATTGCCGTCCTTATCACGACACTTTTTGTCTATTTACTTTCTGTGTTGTTTCCATCTGATATCCTGTCCAAATTTAATTTTCTTTCTCGTAATCAAACTGTCGTGCCACTCGTCGCATTTATCTTTGCAGCACTAATTGGACTAACTGACGACTTCATTCATATCTTTAGTAAAGGAATATTTGCCAAAGACGGCATCGGCTATCGCAAAGTGAAAATCTGGTCACTCATCCTCGTCGGTTTCCTCGTCAGTCTTTGGTTTTATTTTAAACTGGGAAAAACAATCATCCACATACCATTTGATGGCAACTTCGACCTTGGCATTTGGTTCATCCCATTTTTCATAATCACTATGCTCGCAACCTTTTCAACCAGTGTCATCGACGGTATGGACGGTCTGGCTGGTGGTATTATGGCTTCTATCTTTACTTCATACTCTGTTATTGCTTTCTTTCACAACCAGATCGATATTGCTTCGTTTTGTGCGGTCATCGCCGGAGGTATCCTGGCATTCCTGTGGTTCAACATACCACCAGCACGTTTTTATATGGGAGAGACGGGCATCATGGCTCTGACTGTGGTCCTCTGTGTGGTAGCTTTTTTGACCAACACCGTACTCTTTTTGCCAATCATTGCATTGCCGCTGGTGGTGACCTCTGCATCAGTCATCATTCAGATCCAGGTCTACAAACGATTCAACAAGAAACGTGTTTTTCGTGTTGCGCCACTCCACCATCACTTTGAAGCACTCGGTTGGTCAAGGGAAAAGATCGTTATGCGCTATTGGATTATTGGTATTGTCTGTGCGCTATTGGGTGCGGTGTTGGCGATAGTTGGATAAGGGCGAGAAATTACAAATCCAAAATCCCAAATTACAAACAAATTCTAATACCAAAATACAAAAAATTAATTTGAATTTAGATATTAGAATTTTGAATTTGTTTGTAATTTGGGATTTGTAATTTATTTATTATTTTTATGACATCTAAAATTAAGATTGACCTCCCATTCTTTATATCCGTCGTCATCCTCGCCCTCGCTGGTTTTCTTATTTTCAATTCTGCTTCACTTGGACTCCTCACCGGTAATGGAGCGACGTATGGCTCAGTGACTTGGAATCAAACTTTTTTTGGTTTATTTCTTGGTACTATTGCCCTCCTTATCACTGCGCGCATCCCATACACGTTTTACAAGACGTACGCTTTTTATATTTTTCTTGCCACCATCATCGCTACGCTTCTAGTTTTTGTGCCTCATATTGGTTTTGCCCATGGTGGAGCAAAACGCTGGTTGTCCATTGGCTCATTCTCACTCCAACCGTCTGAATTTTTAAAGATTGGGTATGCTATATATTTTTCTGCTTGGATGGCTACAGCAAAAGACAAAGTAAAAACATTTTCCAAAGGTTTTCTCCCGTTTCTCCTCATCACTGCAGTTGTTGGAGCTATCCTCCTCAAGCAGCCAGATACAGATACATTTTTGGTAGCTATGTGTGGTGGTCTGGCTATTTTTATAGCTGCTGGAGGTCGCTGGCGGTATATTGTGGCCACTGGACTCATTGCAATAGTTGGTATTGGTATCATTGCCTTGGCTCGACCATATGTCATGAGTCGTATCACCACCTTTATGCACCCACAATCAGATGCACTCGGTTCTGGCTATCAAATCCAACAATCTATGATTGCTCTCGGTTCTGGAGGACTCTATGGCAGAGGATACGGTCAAAGTATTCAAAAGTTTAATTTCTTGCCAGAACCAATCGGTGACTCTATATTTGCAGTCGCGGGTGAAGAGTTTGGTTTTATTGGCACCACACTCCTCATACTCTTTTTTGTTTTTTTTGCCTTACGTGGTCTGACCATTGCCCGAGATGCCAAAGACACCTTTGGTAGACTTCTCGCAGTTGGAATTGTTATACTGATCATCTCTCAAGCATTTATCAATATTGGAGCAATGAGTAATATCCTACCGTTATCTGGTATCCCATTACCGTTTGTCAGTCATGGAGGAACCAGCTTACTGATTACCTTGGCAGAAGTGGGTATTATGTTGAACATATCGAAAGGAATGAAGAAAGAGAAAAAGGTCTAAATTTAAAAATTATTTACTATGAAAATCTTATTTACTGGAGGGGGGACTGGCGGACATTTTTATCCCATCATTGCTATTACAAAAGAAATTCAAGCTATTGCCAAAGAAAATCGTCTGATCGATGTGAAACTTTTTTATATGTCCAACTCACCATATGATGCAGGACTACTCTTTGAAAACAATATTACCTTTCGCAAAAATAGTTCAGGTAAAATCCGTCGAGCGAAAACCATCACAAACCATATTCTCAATTTTTTTGATTTATTTAAAATAGGATGGGGAACACTTGTCTCTATATGGGTAGTATTCAAAATTTATCCTGATGTCATATTTGGTAAAGGTGGTTATGCTAGTTTTTCCGCGCTCCTTGCTGGTCGTATTCTTGGCATTCCCGTAGTCATCCACGAATCAGACAGCGCGCCTGGTAAAGTCAGTGCCTGGGCAGGAAAATTTGCCAAACGTATCGCTATTTCATATCCAGAATCTGCTCAATATTTTCCAGCAAACAAAGTAGCCCTGACCGGTTGCCCCATTCGAGAAGAACTAAAAACACCGCTCGTTGCTGGTGCATTTGAATTTTTGAAACTCAACGAACACGTGCCAACACTACTCATCCTCGGTGGTTCACAAGGCGCTCAGCGTATCAACGAAACATTGATCAATGCATTACCAAAACTAGTTGAAAAATACCAAATTATTCACCAGACAGGAAAAAATAACATTAACGCAATGCGTGAAGTTGGTAATGCTGTCCTCTTGGACAATCCCCACGCTGATCGCTACAAACCGTTTGACTATCTCAACACTTTGGCTTTGCGTATGTCCGCTGGCGCATGCTCACTAGTCATCTCTCGTGCTGGTTCAGCCATCTTTGAGATTGCTGCATGGGCCAAACCATCCATCATTATTCCTATACCTGAAGTGACTAGTCACGATCAAACCCGCAACGCATTTAACTATGCTCGCAGTGGTGCGTGCATAGTCATTGAAGAAAAAAATCTGACAACAAACATTCTCTGTGCTGAAATAGACCGCATACTGACACGACCAGGTGAAGTGGAGAAAATGGTAGCAGCGACACACACATTTACCTATCCAGACTCTGCGAGGAAGATTGCCACAGAGATTGTCAATATTGCATTGACCCATGAGGGATAAAAGGATCAGAATTACGATGTACGAAGTAAGAATTACGAATAAGAAAATGGAAACAAACAATACAGATAAAAAAATAGTCACCCGCTTTGCACCATCACCAACTGGCTTTATGCATATTGGTGGTATTCGTACTGCTCTTTTTGCATATTTATGGGCTCGAAAGAACAACGGAACTTTTATCCTCCGAATTGAAGACACCGATAAAGAACGCGAAGTCGAGGGTTCTATTAAACATATAGAAAACTCACTTTTATGGCTCGGTCTTGAGTGGGATTTTGGTCCTGAAACACCAGGATCATTTGGTTCATGTATACAATCAGAACGGTTACAAACATACATGGAATTCGCCCACAAACTGATTGAAAAAGGTTTTGCCTATCCTGATCCGTACACAAAAGAAGAAGTTGATGATTTTAGAAAAAAATCTGAAGAAGAAAAAAAGGCTTTTTTGTATCGAGACCATCGACCTGAAAAATTTGAAATATGGGATGGTAAAAAGCCATTACGCTTTAAAGTACCGGAAATAAAAAGATACACATGGACTGATGCGGTACGAGGTGAACTATCTGCCGGACCAGAAGCATTGGATGATTTTATCCTAATCAAAAGTGATGGCTATCCAACATACAACTTTGCACATATTATAGATGATTACTACATGGGAGTAACTCATATTTTTCGTGCTGATGAGTTTATTTCAAGTACTCCACGTTTTTTAAGTTTGTATGATGCACTTGGATTTACATATCCCGTATTTGTAACGACACCTCCAATTCTTCGAGATGATAGAACAAAAAAACTTGGCAAACGAGATGGTGCGAAAGATATTTTGGAATACAGAGCGGAAGGATACTTACCTGAAACAATGTCTAATTTTCTCACCCTCATAGGGTGGAATCCTGGAACAGAAAAAGAAATCTTTTCAAAAAAAGAACTTATTGATGCTTTCACACTTGATCACATTCAAAAAAGTGGAGGGGTTTTTAACGAAGAAAAACTCGACTGGATGAACAAGGAACATCTCAAACTTCTACCGGAAACAGAACGTAACGCAACCATGCATGAGTGGCTTTGTACAAACGAAAAAATCACACAGTTTGAGAAATTTTCTGATACAACTTTTGTGTCCAAACTGTACCCGATCATTTTTGATCGTATATCTAAATGGTCAGACATCAACACCCTCATTGAGGCAGGGGAGTTGGATTACTTTTTTGAAGCACCGACCCTCGAAAAAGGGATGTTGTCTGTAGGTACCAAACTCATACAAGATGAGACAAAAAACGCCAATGAAGAGATTAGAAAATATCTCAAACATATCAAAGAAATATTTGAGATATCTCCGGATGAAGCGTTTGATAGTGCAGAAACAGTCAAAGCCTTGATCTTTGATTATGCTACCGAGCAAGGGAGAGGAAATGTCCTCTGGCCACTGCGTGTCGCACTCTCTGGTCGTGAAAAAAGTCCTGATCCATTTACCCTCGTATCAATCCTTGGAAAGGTTGAAACTATTTCTCGTATCAAAAAAGTAGTTGAGATTTTAACATAATAATGACCTCCTCCCCGCACTACCTGCGGGGGGACGCGGGGGGTTCCCGTGGTTAGAAAAATGGCACCCCTTTCGAGGTGCCAAACATGTTGTACTGATTTATGCAGTGGCCGCGTACTCTTCCGCGTGTTTATTTTCGCAATATCTTCGCCCACACAGCCCCTGTCCATCGCCCAGCTTTGCTTTTGTATTTTTTGCTGCTGCGACAAACAGAACGCTTTCCTTATCCACCTCCACTGTATCTTCACAGACGGAGACCACGTCGATCGAGTGCTTGTGGTTAGCCTTGTTGCCGCAATGATGGCATAGGCCCTTTTTCTGCTCCACATTCAGGTTATAAAACACTGTCACCTCACGACCGATTACACGAATGTTAATGGTTTCTGGAGTTATCATTCTGGTACTATTTTATCATATTATATATATTATGTCAACTATTTTTTGATTTCTTTTTCCCAATCACAAAAATACCTTATAAAATATAGCTATTTTTCAACAAGTAAAAGACTGGGCTGCGGGGTATAATAAGAAAATGAGTTCTCACTGGAAAAAAATACTTTTTGGAATTTTTGCTATTTTTATATTTTTTATTTCTCCTTATTTCTATTGCCTATTGCCTAATACCTATAGCCTAGCTCACGCCGACTCCACCTCCGACCTCCAATCATCCATCGACGCTAAAAATGCTCAGATTGAACAACTTCAAAAAGAAATCAACCAATACAACACACAAGTAAATGCTATGGGTGTCCAAGCCAATACATTACAAAATACTCTCAAAACACTTGATCTCACAGCAAAAGAATTAACCACGAATATCACTTTAACAGAAAGTAAAATTGGACGAGTAAATTTACTTATCTCACAACTCTCAACAGGTATTTCGACCACAACAACAGAAATTTCTCTGAACAAAAAATCACTCGCAGAAATGGTCCTTCAAAATTATCAGACCGAAAGTCAAAGTACACTAGAAAATTTCTTCAAATACACGACTTTTAGTGAACTTTGGAATGCTGTGGAGCAGACACACCAGTTTCAAATACAAATACGCAACAAAGCTAATGATTTGACCATACTCAAAACAAACTTAACTACTACAAAAAATACTCGGGAGGATGAAAAATCACAATTGTCGCAACTCGAGCAAAATTTGTCTGATCAACAGAAAATCGTTATTGAAAATACTCAAGAAAAAGCTGCACTCTTGGTACAAACAAAAGATCAAGAAGCAAATTACAAAAAAATATTGACTGATAAACAAGCTCAGGAAGCTAGTTATGAAAAAGATTTGTTTGATTATGAATCACAATTAAAGCTCATCACCAGTGCTAACCAGATACCAACCCCACGACGGTCAACATTGTCCTGGCCACTTGATACGGTCTATATAACCCAACTCTTTGGAGTGACCAACGCTTCGGCACGACTATATGTCTCTGGCTCACATAATGGTGTTGATTTTCGAGCAACCATCGGCACACCCGTCAAAGCAGCTCTGGCTGGTGTAGTGGTTGGTACGGGTAACACAGATCTAGAAGCTGGCTGTTATTCATTTGGTCGGTGGGTCATGATTAAACATGCAGGAGGACTGTCGACAATTTACGCCCACTTATCACTCATTAAGGCTGCTGTGGGTCAGAATGTGAGCACAGGCGAAGTTATTGGTCTCTCTGGCTACTCGGGCTATGTGAACCCTCCTGGTCCACGAGGAGCCCATCTCCACCTTGGTGTCTATGCGACTGCTGGTGTAGAAATCAAACAGTTTGTAAATAGTCGTGGATGTAAACAAGTGATTGTGCCGATTGCGGATATTAAGGCCTATCTCGACCCAATGTTGTATCTTCCAAGTTATCAATAATAGCCCAGGTCTTTTTACTTGCGCCTTTTACACTTTTTACTTAAAATACTAGTATGAAAAAAACTAATTCAGACGGGGGGTTTGTTATGACCATCATTCTCATCATTGTCGCTCTCATTGGTCTCAAATATCTTTTAAATATAGACGTCATTGCATACATCAAATCACCTGGCCCACAGAAAGTTATTCA
This sequence comes from uncultured bacterium, assembly GCA_903870365.1. Lineage (GTDB taxonomy): Bacteria > Patescibacteriota > Minisyncoccia > Phycocordibacterales > DATDWN01 > CAIQCQ01. Next base: position 22,879 of record CAIQCQ010000012.1, read on the forward strand.
AACAACTTGGACATTCATTAAAAATGTATACGACTGGCTTCATACAACAATCCTTCATCTACTTGGTAAACATGTGTAATACTTTGGAATCTTCAACGGCACTACACATAGTTACATTTTGTAACTATTATCACTAAACGAGCACTCGCACTGAGTAATTTTATGAATAAAAATAATATATTGTATGGTATTTTAGCTATTGTAGTCGTAGGTGGCATTTTTTGGTATACATTGTCACAAACGTCCTCATATACAGCAACTAACACTCAGGGTACCATTCCAACAAGCACGAACGGGACAGACAATACATCCACTGGTAACACTTCGACACATACATCACCAAAAACAATTGGAAGTCTACTTGCAGTGACAAGTCCTCAGTCATGTACTTTTTCCGACAATACTGCAGGTAATACAATCCAAGGAACCATGCTTATTGCAAATGGCAAGTTGCGTAGTGACTACAGTACAAATATTAATGGCAAAATTACGTACACACATATTATTATAAACGGAGCATATAATTATATGTGGCAAGATGGACAAACAACAGGCACAAAAACAATACAGACTGCTGGAGTAACTACTATTTCACAAAATATTGACTTACAAAACTTTGACAACTTCGCGTGTACAAATAGTGTCACTACACAAGCAGATTTTACAAAATTTAATTTACCAACTACTATAAAATTTATTCTCACACAGTAGTGTAATCAGTATACTTTCCAAAAAAACCAATCTACAATAGATTGGTTTTTTGTATGCTAAAATCACCACATGCGACGTTACGAAAAATACAAAGAAGACGCTCGGCGTCTGGTCCAGACCAGACTGCAACATTATAACCAATTTTATAATTACACTATTGGCAGAATCACAATCCGTGATCAAAAAACCCGATGGGGAAGTTGCTCATCAAAAGGAAACCTCAACTTTAATTACAAAATTGTCTTTTTACCGATCGAACTAGCTGACTATATTATCGTCCACGAACTGTGTCACCTCGGTGAGTTTAATCATTCAACACGTTTTTGGAAACTTGTAGAAAAACAATGTCCAGATCATCTCGCACGACGTAATGAATTAACCCGTATACGATGGAGCTTGCGGTACATCTTTAAGTTGAGATAGTCCTGTATACCTGTTATATTCATACTTATGTCTCAACACAACACAATATACGACACCATCATTATTGGTGGAGGAGCTTCGGGCATGATAGCTGCCGGCCGAGCAGGGGAGCTTGGTAAACGAGTTTTGTTGATCGAAAAAAATAAAACCCTAGGTAGTAAACTCAAAATAACTGGTGGTGGACGCTGCAATATTACAAACAATGAACCCGATCTCCGAAAACTTTTAGCACAGTACGGCGATGCTGAACAATTTTTATATTCTCCTTTTTCTCAATTTGGAATACAAGACACTTTTAATTTTTTTGAAAATAGGGGACTACCACTTGTAACAGAAGCTCGAAATCGTACATTTCCCAAATCGCAAAAAGCAGGAGACGTCTGTGCGGTCCTCATACAATACCTTGAGAAAAACAACGTGGAAATTATCACTGATTGTGCGGTTACAAATGTAACAGTAGACAACAATACAATTTCTCAAATCATAACGACCAAAGGAAATTTCGTGGGGAAGTCAGTAATCATTGCTACCGGTGGATTATCTCATCCAGAAACAGGCTCAACTGGAGATGGTTTTAATTGGCTCCATAAACTTGGCCACACGATCCACACACCAACACCAAACATTGTACCTATCAAAGTGGCTGACCAATGGATCAAAGATTTAACAGGTACCAAACTAACAAATATTAAGATAACTTTTTTTGTAGATGGTAAAAAAAAGTTTTCAAAAGAAGGGGACTTACTCTGCACTCATTTTGGACTGTCGGGTCCCCTAGTGCTTAATTCTTCAAAACAAGTTAGCGATCTACTCCAAGAAGGTTTGGTCACGGCTACTATTGATTGTCATCCAGATAAAAACCTTGGTGAACTAGAAAAACATATTATTGAAATTTTCGACAATAACAAAAATAAATCACTGAAAAATATTATTGGGGAATTAGTTCCAAAAGGTTCCGGACGAGTTATATTGAGTCTCCTGCCCACCATAGATCCTGATACAAAGGTCAACTCTTTGACTAAAGAGGCTCGTAAAGAGCTCGTGCGACTGATTAAAACCTTACCTGTGGGCATTACAGGCCTCATGGGTTTTGATCGTGCGGTGGTGGCAGATGGCGGCGTGGATATAACTGAAGTTGATTTTAAAACAATGCGTTCAAATAAAATTTCAAATTTATTTTTGACTGGCGACGTGTTAGACATAGAAAGACCATCGGGGGGATTTTCTTTACAGCTCTGTTGGACGACTGGATATATTGCAGGGAATAGCGTGTAAATAAATCAAATATTCCAAAATCTTCTGTATCTTTTAGTATGTCCGGATCCCCTATATACGCATACTAAAAGATATATTGTGCGACGTACTCTGTATAGAGTCCCCCGCCTCAAATAACGATAAAACACGATCGACTCGAAAGGGTCGATTTTTGTTTATTCCCTCCCCCTTGGCAACGTCAATAAGTCCAACTGGTCGAAAATTATAAAAAAATATAATCACAAAATATTTCTATGAAATTTGAAGAAAAAGTTACTTGCCTCACTGCAGTGTCCAAACCTTACGATTTTGCCGGAAATTCCGGAGTCTCGCATCACATCCGTTTTAACGTAGGTGGCGAGATTTTTGACTCCAAGTCTACAGAGGCTCAAGTCTACGAATTCCAAAAATACGTCGGTAAGGAGGGCACAGCAGTTTTTGTATTCACATCACCAAAAGAGAAACTTTCTTTGGCTGTTGAATCATTCGAGGTCAACGAGTAGCCCCTTGAGTCGATACATTCGTGTATCGGCTCATCTGCTACACAAAAGACTTCTGTGTTCCAAAGTCATCGTAGCAGAGTAGCCGGTACATGAGCTAACAAAATAAAAATGAATCCTGCACTAGATCGCATCGCCACATCAACTTGTACAGCACAAGCAAGCTCAACAGTTTGTACAACTGTTTCTCAACCAGAGATTTCATTTTTGGATTTTGTTTTTGTATCAAGCATCGTGATCTTTTGCCTCTCAATGTTAGTTTGGCGCGTTTTGTTCTCTCCGTTCGGTAAAAACCCAATGACTCAATAATATGGTCGTCTCAATCACATTACTACTTGGCATCATCTTCCCTCTCGTACAACTTTACGCGTCATTGATCGTATTTTGGTTTTTAGTTTTGCTACTTGGTATTCCGTTAAAAAGTTTTTGGGATAAATTGTACTTCCTCCGATAAACATGCACTACGAACTTGTACAAACTGTCTTTTTCACTCTCGTCATATCAATGGTCTTTTACTTTGGATTTTTTGTCGTCAATTGGTTTCGTAAACCCTCGAAAAGGATTTAGGTATGTTCCCTCTTGCTCTGTGTGCTAGCACAGATCAAGGGAGAGCATTGCAATCGACCAATGCTCGGTCGTATTTATCAATAATCATATTTTTTCGGAACACGCAAAAAATATATGGGTGCACTAATAGCAAGTTCTTCTGCTTTGTTTCTCGCAACTACTGGCTTCACATACGCCGACTTAGTTACGTGGGCAGGTTCAATTATCTTGACTGTGTTGGGCGGTGGACTCGGTCTCGTGAACGCCATGATTGGATGGATAATTGCCATCATCATCGTTTCCGTCATCGTGGGTCTCATCTACCACGCTCTCAAGTGGTTGCATATCTTACGATAAGCAAAGAAAAAACCACCTACTCGGCGGTCGTTCCCTTCAATGAGATGAGTATAGCACGTTTATGGACACAATAACATCACTATCCACATTTCTCTCCACCTTAACCAGAAAATCCGTACTCGGTTGGGTAGCAACCTTTCTAGTAGGAAGCGGAGCGACTTTGCTTTTGGTTGCTTTCCCAACACCTGCATTTGCTTCAACATATGTAGATGCTGGTTGTACTGTTCAGACTGATGGTCATGTCGGCTCATGTGGAAATATTCCAAACAGCGGAGACTTCTACGGTTTTGCTTTCGGTACTGGACAAGATACGACAGGAGTTACCGGCACATGGTTTAGAAACTCTACCAATACAATCGGAGGTGTTGTAAATGCAACCGGCTACTATTCTGGTTTCAACTTCTACGGAACTGCCGAGGGTGGATATATCAACGGAACTTTTACTACAAATGATGGTTCGTATTGGATTGAATTCACCAAAACTGGATCACCATATACCGCAGACTGGACAGGCACAATCTATTATCAAAATCTTACTCGATCTGGTGGGGTATGGTATGCAGTTGCTCCCCCACCAGTGATTACTGATCCGCTTGTTGGTACCACACATATTGCAAGTACTACTCCATCTGATCTTGAAAACACCGCAACTTCCACGACATATTACTTCGGCACAACCGGAGAAATTGAAGGTTCTGACATTGGCTCGAATATGAATGTCACGATGCAGTATTATAACGATACACTGGCTCAAGTGGTCGTCTCTCCATCTGTGGTATCGCATTATATAAAATTTCCTCTGACTGCTACGACTACCGCAAATTTTTCTTTCTCTACTACGACAGATATGTCCTCTGCCCCGTTAGGTCGGTATTATTTGAAAACTACAATCAATAAAGATGAGTTTTCATTTTTCGGATTATTCTCTTTTTGGTCAACAGCGATATATACCAAGGTCACGACGTTTTATGTTTCCACAACAACAGCTCATATCTACGTTACCGGCTATGATGCAATCGCTGACACATCAAACCCAGAAAATATCACAGCTATTGAAGCCGGTATTACCACTTGTGATTTCTCATGGGGTGATTTGGCTTCTACGACAAAAATATCTACATTTCTCACTTGTCTTGTTGTACCAAACTCCTCTTCCCTCTCCATTACGTTCAATCAATTTCAACAGAATGTTTTAACTTTAGCTCCGTGGGGTTACATCACAAGATTTGTAAATATTCTCGCTTCCACTACACCTGTAGAGCCACCTCCGCTCACATACAAATTCGGCTCATCATCCCCTGCTGTATTACAGGCATACACCGCTTCTGACCCGATCACTTTTCAAGTATTTGATTACATGGGTTCATCCTCTCCCCTACTACAGATCAAGGCTGATGATGGGTCGAATAAAAATGTGTGGGACATTATTGATCCATTCGTCACATTTTTAGTCACTATTGGAGTATTGCTTGTTGTTCTTGGAGACATTATGGGCTTTTCGATGCCGAGTGGAGAAAGTGAAAACGAAAGAATGAAGAAAATTGACTACTCAAAAATGTCTGACAAAGAGTTTCAGAAAAAAGTAAAAATTGAGTATGTCACCGAAGACGAACAACGTATGCAACGGCGTAATAGATTATAAAAAAATATATGATACTTTCTTTAATTTTTGGAGTTTTTGTCACGGTACTATCTGGTGTGCTTTCGTTCTTGCCGAAAGTTACGACTATCCCATGGGGTGTTGATTCTGTTCTTGTACAGGGTGTCGGGTACTTCCATTTTATTGGTCGGGTCTTTCCTCCTATTGAGATTATGTTGACTGGATTTTTCATTGTCATGGGTTTTAAGTTCACGCTCAAACTCATCGCCATGATTCCGATTGTTCGAGGATTATTACATAAATAAAATATATGAAAATGATTAAATTTTTAGGAGGAAAAGTATATCAGTTTGAAGCATTACTCGGTAATGATTTTTCAATGTATGTAAGACCAGATGACGGCATGGTTGTTGGCGAACTTGACGGAGATGGTTGGATGGTTGAAGCCGATCACTCGGAAGCATACGAATTTAGACATGACGATCATGTTATTTGTGAATTTACATACAAGCAGTTTAAGTTTTTTGTTGAGCAATTATGTATGTTGCAAAACATGGTCGAGACCAACATTTTAACAGATAGAAAATAACATATATGAAAAACAAGAAAATAAAATATATTGATGAGAACACGAGAGGTATTAAGTATTCCGATATTGTTCGAGATTTTGAGGCGTTAGATTCCTGTGGCTGGTTTGTATTAGTTAGAAAATGTGTCACATGCGAGGAACTCTATTTAGAAAAATATTGTTGCATATCTTGTCTCGAAATACATCTCAATTGTACCGATGAAGAATGTGAAGATTGTGAACGTGAGGATTTAGAAGTAATCGAACACTAACATATATGAAATTAGGGACACTACAAGAAACTGCTACTGCTGAAATTATAGAATTGTTTACACCGGTCGAAGGTGTGAACACTGTTTACTATGGCAAGGTGCGAAATGGTAAAACGTACTCCGCTACTTGCGATATTCTCGAACTTTTAAAGCGAGGCGAGGTCGTTTATGCAAATTGGGAAATCAATTTTGACGACTTCGATGAACGAGAGAGTACGAGTATCGTGCTGATGAAATTTCTCTTTGGCAAAAAATACTTTTTCAAGTACAAAAAAGAGAATTTTCATTACTTCTCTCCTGATGATATTGATGTCGAGTTCTTATCTCACCTTGTCGGTGTTCACCTATTCATAGATGAGGGTCAGTGGATTTTCAATTCTCATGTTCGAGACAATGCGAATGATCCGATAGCTATTGCAAAACGCAGACTGATATTACACGGTGGTCACTACTGCCGAACTCTCAATGTAATTACTCAACGTCCGGTCAATTTGTTTAAGGATATAAGGTCGCAAATAAATATCTGGTACAAATGCTCTAAAAGAATTCAAATCGGTAAATTTATCATATTCATGCGAGAAACAATCGAAGACATGAAAGACGACATTCCCGACGAAGAAATGGTACAGAAAACCAAACACTATGTCGGCGATAAACAAATATTCAAAGCCTACAACACTCATGCCATGAGATCGAAAGATGCTATTGATGAAATGGCGAAAATAGAGATTTACCAGACTACTTTCATGCAGAGATTTTTCTTGTTGGCACGGGCTGTACTGCCGTTCGTGGCGCGCAACACGCCCACGACGGCTGTACAGCCAACCAAGCTATCAGTAAAGCATGTGGAGACTTTAGAGACGCGCATCAATATTCACAAAACTAAGTGAAAAATAAAACGATGAACGACTTGCTAACTAACAAACTTAATAAGAATAGATGGGGTGTAATCAAAACCGCGTATGGGATACAAAAAATTAGTGGTCTTTGGTAATAACGCAGAACTGTACGAATATGAAAAAGATCTCGGAATACACAGAGGTGGTAGAAAACATGCGACTCACACTCCTGTGCCGAGTGTGGCTACTGACGGAGAAGCTCTACTTCAAGAAGAAAGGAGATTGGGGAAAAGACAAGACTCTGCGAAACGTGCTTCCGTGGCTTTTAAGCGCCTCGTCCTATCTAACCTTGACGGAACTGAAAACCCTTTACTCATTACTCTTACCCACGCAGAGAATCTTACAGACCTCACAAGTGGATACAAGCATTACACAGCTTTTATTCAAGCTCTCAGATATAAATTCGGAAAAACTTTCAAATACATCTGTGTCCCAGAATTTCAAAAGCGTGGAAGTGTTCATTTCCATGCTCTCTTCTGGGGGTTACCGGTTGGAATATTTCTTTCGGAGAGGAAAACTCGTTTCTTGGCAGGACTCTGGGGACAAGGATATGTTTTCTTGAAAGAGACTGACGGACATGAAAAACTTTCGTCATATCTTGTTAAATATATGGCAAAGGCTTTTCTTGCACCGGAGTTGAAAAACCAGAAAGCATTTGTTGCCTCTCGTAATTGCAAACGTCCCGTGTCGATTGGTGGTATTGATGCAATTTCGTGGGTACTCGATGACTATTTAGGAGCTGACGCCATCGCTTATCGAGAGCAGACGTATGATACGCAGTATCTTGGGAAGTGTAGGAACAGGAGTTACGAGACAAGAAAATATTGACAACTCATTAAATATATGTAGTATGTTATTCAACTTTAATTTATTTTGATTTTGAAACACTTCTACAAGACACGACGTCAGGTCTCCTATCGAGGATTTAAAATTACTGTATTTCCAGATGTTTTTGTGCCTCGTCAAATTTCCAAAATTTTAGGAATTTCTCCTAAAAATATAAGAATGTATGAGAATAAAAATGTTCTCGATATGGGTTCTGGTACTGGAATACAAAGTATTATTGCGTTTAAATCTGGCGCAAAATCTATTTTGGCTGTCGATATAAATTCCCTTGCTTGCAAAAATAGTGATTACAATTTCCAGTCGCATAATATGAAAAATGCTACTGTTCGAGAATCAGATTTATTTCAATGTGTCCCAGAGAAGTTTGATTCAATCGTAGCGTATCTTCCATCCATAGATGCACCTGCAAAAGATATGCGGGATAGAGCGGTATACGATCCGGAGTTTAGTACATTTAGAAATTTTCTCAAAGAAGCAAAGACGCACTTGAATTCAGAAGGAATAATTTATGCTTCTTGGGTAAATATCGATAACTCTATTACTACGTTTTATGAAATGGTCGATGAATACGGATATAAAATTTTAAGTTCAAAATTAATCATGCACGAAGGTGAAGAATGGTGGATGTTCGATATTCAATAAGTATCTCTTTACAAACTCTCAAAATCATTGCTTTTTAATGAACCTATGGTATAATGCCCTCGGATTTTAATTCCTAAATTCACCCCTCAATCAGGACAGTCGTAGAATTACGACTGATAATACTCTTCATAATACCATTTGCTCTGGATACTTCCAGAGCTGTTTTGTATCCAAGAATCTTTCTTGGTTTGTTGTTGATGATATCAACAA
>CAIQCQ010000013.1 GCA_903870365.1 uncultured bacterium
AGGCCGCTTGAATTTCCTCTGAATCTCCTGGATTATCAAAATATGGAGTGGAAAGAAAGGAATTGATAAAACAAATTCCACTTTTACATAAAAAAGAAATTGTTGATGAAAGTATTTTGCAATTCTGTAATACCGCAAAAATTAGATTTAACCGAGCAAAAGATTTTGAAGGCAAGAGAAAATTTCTTCTCGATTATGTAGATAAAATTATTTACTTTGATGACAACGTAGTATTTCATGGATCGGTTCCCGTAAAGCTGAAGGCTTACGAAGATCCCGATCAGCCTACTGAGGTGAGCAAAATTGAATTTTCTATTGAAAATAAAATTACAAGAAAAGAGAGAGTCGATAATTGGGAAAGTAAGTTAAATATGACTACATCCACCAAAACGACTACATATTATAAAATGCCCAGTTGAGAAATATTCAGATGCTTCTAGAATTATCAGTACAAAAAGAATAAAGATAATCCAAAAAATCTTTTCTCTATTTAATGGTTTTTTCTTCATCACTGATAAACTTTTTTATACTCTCATCCTCAATTATTGAGGAATTTATAGTATGTATCTTTTTTATTAATCTTACAATTTCTTTTCTGTCATAAATAATATTATTTGCGACCATAACTGATTTTTGTTCCTGATTGTCTGGTTTATATTTTATAATTACCTGTACAAAAGACTTATTAGATTGAGAACTTAATGACACAGATTTGATGTCATTAAGTTTTAAATTTTTCCGATTAAAGAATACTTTCACTATTTTTAGAGAAGTGCCATTTATTTCAATGTAACTGGATTTAACCAAAAATATCGGAAGTATAATACAAATTCCTAAAGCAATTAGTGTTCCTGCTAAAAAATCACTCAGATTATGATAGTTAACTATAGCAATAATCAACACTATAATAAAAGCTGGTGAAAATCCGATCATCATACCAAACAATGTACTTTTTTTAGGTTTATAGATTTCTGTCATATTTATTAATTAATTATACCACAATATTATTTCCCTGGCGAACTGCTGAGCAATCCACTTGAATTACGATAATAAGTTGCACCTCCTTGTGAGATCGTGGCTGGTAATGAGGTTTGTTGTGATCCTCCACCAGAAGTTTGCATGTAGGTTGTATTATTTTTTACAACATAGGAATTCATCAAATTTAGACTACCTGAAAATGCTGAGCCAAAAGAATGTGCTCCCAAATCAATAATATTTTGGCTTAATGCATTAGTCATATGTGACCCTGTAAAGAAAGCATCAGTAAATAAATTGGGATTTCTTCCAGGTACACCAGGTAAAATACCCTCTAGAATCCCCCCTGTAACACCGGTAATAGCTGAATCAATCGCAATATCTTTCCAATTATTTTTTATTCCTCGAACATCATTCACCGCAACAGTGGAACCTCCATAAGCTAGACCTGCAACCACTCCGGTGATCGCTGCTCCTGCTCCAAGTATTCCTGCTCCCGCAACTGTTCCACCAACAAAAGCTCCCTTTCCAACACTTGCAGCATAATCACTAAATGAAGATGCTTGACCCCTACCTATATCAGATACAAGTTGTCCTATTCCACCCCCAACTCCTCCAGCAAAAGCACCCAGAGCTACAATCTCTAAAGCACATCCATCCCAAACACATCTCCCACTCGGATCGGATTTAACTATCGGATTATCATTTGCATAACTATAACTATTCATTGACTGCGGATCTGTAAGATTTTGTTTGCTCCAAAAAGTAGGATCTTCGGACAAGAATTGCCCCCTCCCCCCATCAGGGATTTTTTAAGGAAGAAAGTCAAAAAACACAAGTACTATTCGAAAAGCAACTCAAAGAAATTGATCAGAAAATGTCTGATTTTGCAGATGAGAAAAGACGAATTATAGATGTGTATGCTTCAGGAGATTTGGAACGTGATGTGTATGTGACAAAGTCTTTAGGATACGATAACGAGATTAATAAACTCAAAATGGAGAGAAGGGAGTTGATTAAACAGATACCACTTTTACACAAAAAAGAAATTGTTGATGAAAGTATTTTACAATTCTGTAATACTGCAAAGATTAGATTCAACCGAGCAAAAGATTTTGAGAGCAAGAGAAAATTTCTTCTTGATTATGTAGATAAAATTACTTACTTTGATGACAATGTAGTATTTCATGGATCGGTTCCAGTAAAATTAAAAGCTTACGAAGATCCCGACCAACCTACTGAAGTAAGCAAAATTGAATTTTCTATTGAGAATAAAATTACAAGAAAAGAGAGAGTCGATAATTGGGAGAGTAAATTAACCACTAGAACCACTCTGGATGTTGTTCTTGCATAGTTTTATATTCCTTTTCTCCAATAATATCTAATACAGAATAATCTTTAAACTCATCTAATTCTGATAGACGTTTTATTTTCTTATCATCTTTTACTTCTATATACCAGTGCTTATCCTTATCATCTGATATGAATTTACCCTTATAAACCATAGGATCAAATTTATCTTCGTCATTTGAAGAATCAGTCCACAGAAATAGCTCCATTCCTGAAAAAGCTTCTCCGTAAACATCTAGTATTTTTTTGAACACTAGTGGATTTGTTACTAATTCACGCTCATTAACTAAGTCATTTAAATCATTGTAAATAAATTTGTTCTTCATGTTTTTATCCATTTTCTATATCTTTTGGGGAATATTGATTTGCAAATTCAGAATCTAGAAATTCTTTTATTGAATTTGGATCATAATCCGCAATCCATGCATTTAAATCTTTATTGAATCTTACTTTTGCTGGAAATACCAAAGGATTATCTATTTCGTTGTCCCTCCAAAACCAATATGTTTCCCCTTCCTCAAATTTCACTTCATGCTTTTCCAAGTCTTTTTTTGTTCCAATTGTCGTTAACAGAATAGAATTTTCCTTATCTCCAGTTTTCTGCAAATCGGCATAAATAAATTTTATTTTTTCCATAATTGATGATTATTTAAAATTATTAAATATTGTTGGTGTAAATAGATTTTGTAATTGACTTCCATTTAACCCGTTAATTTCATAATGAGATGAACGTAAACCAGTTTGAATAATCTCACCCCCCGCCTGACGAATTTGTCCTGCAGTTGTTACTCCAATATTAGGGTATCTTTGTAAGGATTTACCAAGCTGCCCTAAAGTATTTCCATTTCCACTTTCTACTGAAATTCCATATAGATTTCCAGAAGAATCTATTTTACTTGCTCCTTTTATAAAATCTCCCGCACCACACAATCCTCCTCTACAAACCAGAGCAGAATCTTCTAATGCTCCTGCTACGCCTTCCTCAGCTCCACCTGGGACAAACATTGAACCAATCATCACTGCCCCACCACCCAACATCTTACCCTGATTGAAATCTGAGGAATTCTTGAAAGTATTACCAAGTTGAATAGCAGATTTTCCAAGTGATATTGCTGTGTTTATGGGATGGTTTACAGTATTACTTACCATATTGGTTACCCCAGTTGCAAGTCCAAAGGTTGATTGAGCTGGGCTTTGAGCAATACTTAATAAACCTTGAAGGATATTCACGATTCCTTGAAGAATTCCAACGATTGCCCCAGGTCCAGTCTGTACACCTACTCGTCCACTTGGGTCACTGACATTTATTGGATTATCATACGAATAGGAGTAACTATTGAGACTTTGAGGGTTCTCTAGATTTTGCTTCCCACTCCAGAACTCTGGATCCTCTGATGTGAATTGACCGCGGTTCCCATCATAGTACCTCGCATTCAGATAACTCAAATTCGTTGCAGTATCATACTGTTCCCCAATATATTTCCTTTGCTCTTGTCCACTACTCTTGCTATCTGTGCGGATACTACCATACGGATAGTAGTCAGACAATTCAGTGATTGTAGATGATGCATCTGTGACTACCATGACACTACCGAGATGGTCTGTGAGGTCATAGGAGAGGGTTGGTTGTGTTTGAGGTCTAAAAGCAACGTGCTGGTTGCTGAAAGAGTAATCTTACTATTTGAAGAAACAGTTAGTGAGTATGGCAACAGTACTGTCCCACTGACAGTACAATTGGAGGTGATGGTGGTGGATGCAGTACTGCTAAACACACAGGTACCGAGGTTTGATGTGGTGTTGTGTAGTGTGTTGACAGTGGCAAGGAGGAGGTCACCGGTGAATATGTGTTTGGTGATAGTACCGTGAGAGTCAGTGTTGTATGACTTTGTGGGATAAAACCCTCACATTCATTTTTTACAACAAAAAAAGAGTGGATGTTCTGTCTCACTCTTTTTTAAATTCTTTTTACTTCTCACTCAACAAATCCATACCTGTCATGCAGTGTGGTTTTGGAATACCAAAGAGGTGGAGAATAGTCGGTGCTATGTCTGCTAGTGTGCCATCGGTCAGTTTTTTGTTTTCAATCGTCACGATTGCTGGGACCAAACTGGTCGTATGTGAGGTGTGCTTGTTACCTGTTTCTTGATCGATATTAACCTCGGCATTGCCATGATCAGCAGTGATGAAAGCCACGCCACCACGAGCCACCAGGGCATCCACCACACGTCCAAGTTGCGTATCCACCTCTTGCAAGGCTTCAATAATAGCTGGGACATTTGCTGTGTGCCCAACCATGTCAGGATTAGCAAAATTGATAAAGATAAAATCTGTTCCTGCGTTAATTTCCTCGATCGCTTTAGAGGCAATGCCTTCTGCCTGCATTTTTGGAGCGAGGTCATGCGTCGCTACATCTTTACGACTCGGTAACATAATATGTTTTTCACCTGGATACGGCACTTCTACCCCGCCATTGAGAAAATATGTGGCGTGAGGAAACTTTTCTGTCTCTGCAATGTGCGCTTGGGTCATGCCTGCGTTTGAAACTTCTTTGGCAAGAGTTGTTTCAATCTTCATTGGAGGAAAAGCGATCAAACATTTAAAATCTGCACCATATTCAGTCAATGTAGCGAAGCAAATGTCCTCTGTATTTGATTTTTCCATCATGACCTGCGACAACATCCGCGCACGATCTGCACGGAAGTTAAAGAAGAATACTCCATCGTGTGGCTGAATACTGCATGATTTACCATCATCACCAAGACAGACAATTGGTTCCAGTGTTTCGTCAATTTTGTTTTCTTTGTACAAGTTTTCAACAAACTCAGACGGTTTGATGTTACAGACGTTGCCCTTACATTCAAACAATGCGTCTGTGGTCAGCTTCAAACGATCCTGGTTGTTGTCTCGATCCATCGCATAATATCGGCCAGAGACTGAAGCGATAAAACCAATACCAACCTCTTTCAATACGCCCTCCAGTTCTTTGATAAAGCTTGCACCACTCTGCGGAGCACAATCACGACCGTCAGTAAAGACGTGGATGGCCACTCGAGAAACGCCATTTTCACGAGCTGCTTTGAGAAAAGCAAAGAGATGTTCAATATGGCTATGCACGCCGCCGTTTGAGAGGAGACCTTGGACATGCAATGTTGAATTGTGTTTTTTGACGTGATCAAACAAAGCCAAAAAAGCAGGGTTCTTGGCATACTCACCAGTATCAATGGACTTTTGAATACGGACCAAGTCTTGATCAAGTGGCTTACCGGCACCAATGGTCATGTGTCCCACTTCACTGTTACCCATCTGCCCCGCAGGTAGTCCCACAGCCAAACCAGAGGCCTGCAGGAGCGAATGTGGATAGTGTGACCACAGTCGATGAAAGACCGGTGTGTTGGCTTGAGCAATAGCATTGTCTTTTGTGTCTTCTCGATATCCCCAACCATCGAGGATGATGAGGACGACTTGTTTTTTTGATTTTTCCATATAGTAATTCTATCTTTCAAACACCAATAAATGGTGTACATCGTGTATTGACTTCTGGTCATAGCCCAAGTCATCTGAATGAGTTGTCTTCCACCCAAATTTTTCAAATCGTTTTATCCAATCTTTTGGTGTTTCATAAGTTCCAGGTACAGGAATATCTGCGTCGTTGAAAAATCTATTCCACAGTACATCGCTTGCAAAAGTACGTTCATGATCAAGTTGTATTTCTTCTGGTGTATTACCTACTGGTACCGTTTCGATGACAACAAGTTTTTTAGATACAATTCGGTCGAGCTCTTCAAGAATATTCTCGTTGATTTTTTCATGATGAATGACATTGGTCAAAATTCCCACCTCATAATATTTATCCTGTACAGGAACAATTTTACCTTCTCCATCAGGAGAATCATTGAGCTTCACAAAAGGTATTGCAACGTGTGGTGATCGAAAATCCCGTACATCTCCCCCTTCAATATTAAGACCGAGGTCAGTTTTTAGTTTCTGAGTAACTTCTCCTGCTCCCATACCATAATCAAAAACCTTGCCTTGAATACCTTTAAGATACGGCGTGATCTGCACGACAATCTTATTTACTCGATCTGTTAAACCAAGTTGAATAAGCTGAAAAAGATTAAAACCACCAACTTTTGTTTTTTCAAACAATGAACGAACTTTATGTTCAGTTTCCTCAAGTGTTTCTGATTTTTCTATATATTCCACCACTTGCTTTGCGGTTTCTTTTGATTCATTTTCTTCCATTCCTAGTTCATGGAAAGAATAGCTATAATCATGAACAATCAAAGGTTTAATTTGTGGGTTTAATACTCCTTTTGTGAGACGCTCTTTAATTATTTCTGTATGAGATTTCATGAGTGTATAATACAAGAAATTGAAAAATTTTCAATCATACAAATTACTAAATATTATATTTTAAATGCTTTAGTTCCTTTGTATATTGCCTTCTTCCCCAGTGACTCTTCGATACGGAGCAACTGATTGTACTTTGCTACTCGTTCGCTTCGGCAGAGTGAGCCTGTTTTGATTTGGTTTGTTCCAAGACCAACCACAAAATCTGCGATCGTTGTGTCCTCAGTCTCACCAGAACGGTGTGAGACGATCGAAGTAAAGCCAGCCTTGCGTGCCATAGTGATAGCATCGATGGTTTCTGACACGGTACCGATCTGGTTTAGTTTGATCAAAATAGAGTTACCAGATTTCTCAGCAATACCTCGCTCGAGTCGCTTGATGTTGGTTACAAACAAGTCATCGCCAACAATCTGTATTTTTTTACCCAATGTTTTAGTCATCAATGCATAACCAGCCCAGTCATCCTCGGCCAAACCATCTTCAATAGAGACAATCGGGAATTTGTTGACCCAATCAGCGTAAAAGGCCACCATCTCTTCACTACTCAACACCTTACCTTCGGTATCAAGATGATACTTACCGTCTTTGTAGAGCTCACTAGCTGCTCCATCGATGGCAATACCAATGTCTTTACCTGGTTTGTAACCAGCGTTGGTCACGGCCTCAAGGATAATTTCAATGGCCGCTTCATTTGACGGTAAACTTGGCGCATAGCCACCTTCATCACCCACTGAGGTGTTGAGCTTTCGTGCTTTGAGCAACTTTTTTAATTCATGAAAAACTTCAGTCCCCCATCGCAAGCCTTCGGCAAAACTTTTTGCTCCCACTGGCATGATCATAAATTCCTGCAAGTCAGTCGAGTTTTCTGCATGCTTACCACCGTTTAAAATATTCATCATCGGTACGGGAATGGTCGTCTCTTTGGTCTTTGAAATATCTTTAAAGTATTTCCAAAGTGGTTTCTTTTGTGATAATGCAGTCGCTTTTGCAAAAGCAAGAGAGACACCGAGAATAGCGTTGGCTCCAAGCTTGCCTTTGTTTTCTGTGCCATCAAGTTCGATCATGGCAAGGTCGAGTGATCGCTGATCCCATGCTCTACCTTTCAGTTTTTTTGAAATGAGGATATTGACGTTGGCCACCGCCTTGAGTACACCTTTGCCACCGTATCGTTTTTTGTCATCATCGCGAAGCTCTACTGCCTCGTGACTACCAGTCGATGCGCCTGATGGTACCGCTGCTCGTCCAAATGAACCATTTGACAATGTTACCTCGGCCTCGATAGTTGGGTTTCCTCGTGAGTCCAAAATTTCTCGAGCTGTAATTTTTACAATCTTTGCTCCACCGTGCTGAGCAACCTCTCGTTTTTTTTCTGCCATGGTATATGTAATTAAATTTATAAAAGGTATGCATACCCCCAGGGCAAGCCTCGGAGTATTCAACCCTTATATTAGCTCCTCAGCTCGGAAATGAATATGAGTACATGTTCATTTCACTCGCCTTACGTCGCTAATTAAAAAGATGAGCCACTATTGTAGCACATCAAAAGAAACACTCAAAAAAAATGTGTACAGGCTCGTCTAATTATACAGAGTCTGTTTTATCACCTACTATATTGTGCTGGGCAAAGATAATACGCTTGACCTCTTCTGGATTTTTTACTGTGGTCATAAAGAAATCTCGTTCATTTTCGGAAGCTGTTTGGACACGGATATCACCATAGTTTAGAGCAGTGGCCAAAAAACCATTGACCTCGACCGTCACATCCTGAATCTTGTCAAAACGGAGATTTGACACTATTCGATAAAAGATACGCTCTTGTTCAACATCGATAATACGCTTACCGGTAACATACCACACGTCGAGAAAATATTTGGTCCATCGAAGGAAAAAGAAAATCCAACAAAAT
Organism: uncultured bacterium; assembly: GCA_903870365.1. Lineage (GTDB taxonomy): Bacteria > Patescibacteriota > Minisyncoccia > Phycocordibacterales > DATDWN01 > CAIQCQ01. The sequence goes on from CAIQCQ010000013.1 coordinate 8,582, forward strand.
AGTACCCACAACACATAGAAAAATAAAAAGAAACGAAAGACATTACCTGACAATACCGCGTCAATGGCCGGAAATGCAAATATAAGAGCGAGATAGCCAAACAATGGAAACAACACAGTCACACACAACCCAGCCACCGTACGTGCAAAGACAATCCAGTGCTTACGCACTTCAAAAATAACGTTCTCATCGGGATCTAAATGTAAGGCTTTGTATGAACTCATAATGTAAAAAGGATTACTCCAGCCGCCCAAAACAAAAAGACAGAGACAACAGTAAAAGAAACCTCAGCAAAAATAATAAACTTGTTACGCATACCATAAGCCACCCAGTGGTAGAGCAAGGCCAAGGACACAATGATGTAGAAGAAGAGAAAGATAAAAAGAATACCATACAAGACCTCTTTGCCCATGATAGACGCTGCGGTGTGATTGGTCCCTAAATCAGCAAAAAATGTGCCGAGTCCTGGAGGGTAGAGTGGTGCATCGGCCACTGAAAATGGTGAATAATCCATGTGTATATAATAGCAAATCAAAATACCGAATGCCACAGAGTATAATCAAATTACATCATATAGCCTAAATGTAAAAATATCAGACAAAAAGACCCGAGCTGTTAGTTGTTCCGTAAGTACGAAAGTGTGGAGGAGGCAAGCAGTTCCATATCAGAAAATCGCCCATCATACGTCGACCCTAACACCGTAATAATCACTGGGTGATTGATCCCCGCATCAAAAGCCACCACCAAGTTACCACCTGCATTGTCTGTATATCCCGTCTTTGAGGCTATTGGATCTGGTATATCTGAGATAACAGTATCAGTGTTTTTAGCAATATGTTTTTTATCAAGTGATGATATATCCAATGTCTGATCTCTGGTCACTTCCATCAAATCAGGATACTTGGTCAATGCGTACTGCATGAGGTGTGTCATATCTTCTGCCGAGCCAACTCCTCCATCTTCATTACTAGAAATATCAAGACCAGTTTCATTATTAAATTTCATTGTTTTCAAATCCAAACTTGTCGACAATGTGTTCATCTTGGTAATAAAATCTTTGAGACCAATGCCATAATTTGGCTGGCCACCTGTCTGTGGCAAACCAAACGCCCCTGCCACAGACGCAATGGAACGCATACCATCATTCGAAGACACCAGCAATGAAAAATCGAGTAAATTTTTGAAACTCCACCGTTCGTTCACATATAAACCACTGTCCCCTTCTTCAGACAAAAAATCCTTTGTTACGGTGATAGTGGTATTTTTTGGTAGGAGTGACAACGCGGTAATTGCTGTCATAACTTTGGTCAGTGATGCAAGTGGTCGTGGTGTTTGCGCATCTTTGGCATACAAAACTTTGCCAGTAGACACATCCAATACATAGACAGATTTTGCATGCAACGCCAAGTTGTCGTACATATGTGTATTGGTCGACGGCGCTGGAGGAACAACACTCACTGTACGTGAGCCACGATGGCTCTGATAGACCATCAAACTAAAACTAATCACAAAAGCCAGCAAGGTAATATTTGCAACAAGGAGTGCCGGGCTGATTTTTTCAGTCTGATGTTTTTTGTCTGTAGACATAGTAATAATAAACTTCTATTCCTTACCCTACTCAATCTCCGGTAATACTTCTTCAACTTTTTTTAATTCTACCTGAACAGATTTCCACTCGGGTAATTCCTCCAAAGATGCAACTCCCAAATGATGGAGGAGGTCAGTCGTGGGTTTGTATAAAAAGACACGTTCATCCAGTCGACTGGTCTCCTTTTCAATCAGACCACGGACAAGGAGTGCCCGGAGGGAGTATGATGAATTGACCCCACGAATATATTCTATTTCACGTCGAGTGACCAAACCTTTGTAAGCAATGATGGACAGAACTTCAAGTGAAGCCTGGGACAGATCACGATTGAGCTCGTCTGCCACTATCTTTTCTATTATTTGCGAGACCTCCGGACTAGTAGCCAGAGAATATTCATCAGCATTAACAACTAAAACAATACCACGACCACTCAGTTCTTCTCCTAGTGTTTTGAGAGCCTGCACAACCTGCTCTTTTTCAACGGATAGTATACCACAGAGATCTGTCACACTCACTGGTTCGCTTTTGTAAAAAAGGACGGCTTCTATTTCAATCTTAAGTTGTTCGATGGTTTTCATGATCTTTTTGTTTATACGAATATCCGAATTGGTATCTTACGAATGTATCCGAATAAAAGTAGTGTTTACCCTTATATTATCTCCCATTCGTAACCATTCGGAGTATTCGTTATTCGGATATTCGTATATTTATTCAGTACCTCGGCACTCCCACATTGTTTGATTCCATGTGGATGTCATCAAAATGAGCGTCTTGTTTGACGGCAATCACTCCTTGTTTGACCAATTCTAACATAGCCAGAAAAGAAACGATGACTGATACTTTTTCGTGCTTGTCCCCCTTGCTAAATTCTCGAAAACTCATTTTTAAACTTTTAGTCACTCGCTCTGTCAGATTGAGTATGACTTCTTCAAGTGAAATGACCTTTTGTACGATAGCCTTTGGCAATACCTCGATTTTTGGTATTGAAGAAATGACGTGACGGATTTTTGCGAGTAGTCCAGAGGTTGTAGTATTTTTGTCTGGAGAAAAAACAATGATGACTTCCCTACTGGGTAGTCGCTCAAACAGCATACGCTTGCCAAACATTTTTTTGATATGCACGGAAAGATCACGATACTGTTGTCGCATTTTTAGGCGATGTTCCAATTCGCCGATGGACTGTTCTTCTTCCAATGACAATTCAATACCCGGCAACAGTGACTTGGATTTAATGAGAATAAGTGTCGAGGCAATCAATACAAATTGTGCGGTGTCAGCAATGGGTGTCTCCCCTAACCCACGAATATGTGTAACGTAGTCGTCTGCTACTTTGGCCAGAGAAATATCACTGATAGAAAGTTTTCGTTTTTCAATTAACGACAACAACACATCAAGTGGTCCCTCAAACACATCTGTTTTTACATGATAGTCTTCCAAATCCATCTTTCTATCATACCCTAAATACTCTCATATTTTATCCACATAAAAAAAGCGTGCTACTATGTAACCTCGGGCGGAGAACAATGGTGCAATGCCGTTGTCCTCCTTTATCCAACAAGGACTGGGTTCAATCCTCTACAATCACCAGATTGCACGATTGAACCCGTTTTTTATACTGACTAGCGAGGAGTGAGTGAGCACTCTCATTCACATCGTCCGAGCGAAGACAATATATATTAGTAAATATAATAACAGCACTCGATTGAAATGAAAGCGTTATCTTTCATTTCTCTCTCGTTTGTTATTATGAGAGGTACTCCTGCTCATATATTAAATTACTGAGAAAGTGGATTGTCGATACGAGTGAGATCACGAGGAAAGGCAGAGGCCTCTTTGACATTTGCGAGTTCAAGCATGCGCGCAGTGATACGTTCTAAACCCGTTGAACATCCACCGTGTGGAGGTAAACCATATTTGAATGCTTGTAGATAAAAAGAAAAGTTTTCTGGGTTGATATTGCGAGACTTCATTTTTTCAATCATTTGGTCGTAGTTGTGAATACGCTGACTACCAGAGTTTATTTCAAGACCACGGAACAACAAGTCAAACGACAGTGAGAAATCTGGATCGGCGGGATCTGCATAGGTATAAAATGCACGCTTGGCTGTCGGAAATCGTGTGATGAAGACAAAATCTGAACCAAATTTCTCTTTTGCATATTCACAAATCTGACGTTCGTCTTCAGGAGACATATCTCTCGTATCTTCAACCGTACGGTCAAACTCTTTGGCAATCAAATCTTGTGCTTCTCGTAATGTGAACACAGGAAATTTCTCTGGCATGAGTGGAGCTTCGATCTTGAATCGTGTAAATACATCAGTATGTTTTTCTTTGACCGTACTAACCACATCACGGATAACTTGTTCGAGCACAGCAATAACATCAAAATGGTCTTTGATAAAACCCATTTCAAAATCCATCTGTGTCAGCTCTGACAAATGTCGTGTTGTCGCACTCTTTTCTGCACGAAAAATCTTGGCAATAGTAAAGGCACGCTCAAATGGCCCGACCATAATTTCTTTGTACAACTGTGGTGAGGTAGCGAGGTACGCTGTCTTTTCATTAAAGTATTCTACTTTAAACGCTGCTCCTCCACCTTCGGCATCACCTGCCACCAGTGCTGGGGCTTGAAACTCCATAAATTTTTGTCGACGGAGAGACTGTCGGTAGGCTTCTACGATAGTTGCTTGGACGGTAAAAATATCTCGTGCTCTTTCGGTACGCAGGGTCAAAGGCAAATGATCAAAATACGTATCGAGGTTGAGTTCAGCATCGAGGGCAAACGGCAACTCTTGAGCTTTTGAGAGGACTTCAATACTGGTGATCTCTAATTCGATGTCACCATTGGCCACCCCAGCTTTGATATTTTTTTCTGGACGTTTATTGACAATGCCTTTCATCTCCAAGACCCATTCAGTGCGGACCTCTTTGACTGTTTCAAGAGCTTCGGTGTGACTTGGCAGGACCACACACTGGACCGTGCCAGACATGTCGCGGATATCCATAAAAACCATCTTGCCTTGGTCACGACGAACAGAGACCCATCCACCAATAGAGACTTCGGTGCCTACATGATCTTTGAGATCTGATATATACGTTCTTTGCATAGTGATTATATGACTTGAAGGTACAAAAAAGCCCCTTCAAATCGATTAGCTTCTAAAAAAAGCGAATGATCTGCAGGGGCGATATTGTTCGCGGTGCCACCCTGTTTTTGTCTTTTTTCTGCAAGCAGTGCAGTGCTGGAAGATTCTACTCACTGAGACAAATGTCTCACCTTTCTTTCTTCACCTCCCCGGTGTCTGCCGGTTCGTAGGAATACAAAAATGATACCACTATTCCTAATACAAAACAACATCTTCTTTCAAAGTATCGAGCACAAAGTCTGTATCAGATTGCCTTCATCAACTGTAGTGCAAACGGGTAGAAATATGATTTTAAGTTTTTTTGAGAAACCTGAAATCGAGGATTTGCTACAGAAATATCTGAAATAACAGAAGACAATATCTCTATTTCAGGAATTCGTGAACGCATCTCTGGAAAAAGTACAATTTGAGAAATAATCTCCTGGGCTTTGCGATGTGCAGAAATCAACATTTCCATATTATTTTTCTCGTGTGCACTAAAAATCTTTGACACCTCGGAACCAAGATTTGCCATAAGAAATAGTGGTGAGCGTTGTATCATACAATTTTTGAATTAATTATTTCCTTCATCTGGGCACGTACAGCTTCATCGGACACTTCCATATCATAATTTTCTTGTTGAGGTCGTATGTTAATGAGAGAGGTGTATTCAATCCACGAATCACGTGGTTTATCGAAATACACATTAAAACCCCACACGTTCTTTTGTTCTGAACCGTCTTGTAACAAGACAACGTTTGCATCCATATGATATTCGCCACCAAACACAACAACTTTTTTTTCAATATCAACAACACCTTTTATCATGGTGAGATAAAATTCTTTAGCAATTTCTTTTAATTCATCTATGGTTATAGTATTCCTGACTATTTGTATATTCATATTTAATATAGTTTTACTCCTATCACCTCTCGCACCTCCTCCATCTTCTTTTCTGCTTTTTGTTTCGCACGTTCCCCTCCTTCTTTCAATATATCGAGCACAAAGTCTGTATCATCTGCCAATTTTTTACGTCTCTCACGCATTGGTCGGATAAAATCTTTCATATCTTGTGCCAAAGCTTCTTTAAGTACTTTGTACTTGCCTTTGTGTTCCTCGTATAGTGCATCGAGCTCTGCTTTTGGTTTGATCAATGCATGGATGGCATAGACATTTTCTGGTCGCTCACCCGATGAGTCAGTGACAATAGACATGACCGCTTTTTCAATTTCGTAATCCTCTGCAAATAGTGGGATGGTATTGCCGTAGCTCTTACTCATCTTGCGTCCATCAATACCAGGAACAACGGCAAGTTCTTCAATAATTTTTGATTCAGGAAGAACAAATACATCTGACTTGTACACGCGATTAAATTTCTCTGCAGTATCACGAGCATATTCGACGTGTTGTTTCTGATCCTGACCAGTCGGCACAACTTCGGTATCGTACAACAAAATATCTGCAGCCATGAGCATCGGGTAGTTGAATACACCAACCGTTATTTCCCTACCTGCATCTTCGGCTGCTTTGTATGCATGTGCACGCTGGAGATACGGCATGGTGGTGATAGTATCAAATATCCATGCAAGCTCTGTATGTGCAGACACATCAGACTGTTTAAATATGATAGATTTTTTGGGATCAAAACCAATGGCACAGTAATCTAAGACAATATCAATGATATTTTGTCTCAAAACATCTTTATCTTGAATCGTATTGAGTGCATGATAATCAGCGATAAAAAAGTAGCACTGATACTCATCCTGCATCTCAACCATTCTTTTCATGAGGCCAAAATAGTTGCCAATATGAGCTTTTCCAGATGGTTGTATCCCTGAAAGTAATATTTTTTTAGACATGGATACAGTTTATCACATGCTAGGCACAGAAGGAAAAGGACTGTTTCTTTCTAAATATTCCTCTTGTAATGATCGATGTTTTTATTTCTCTATTGTTCCTATAGACAATTCGATGAAAAATGTTGATCCAAGCCCCTTACCCTTTGACTCCACCCACACTCGACCATTTTGCGCCTCCACCATCTGCTTTGCCACATACAACCCCAAACCTGTTCCAATCACATTTTGTTTATTCGCATCTTTGGCACGAGTAAATTTGCTAAATAATTTTGGAATATCATCTTTATCAATACCAATACCAGTATCTGTCACTGCAATCAAAACTTTTTTTGCTTTTTGCGAAACGGTGATGGCAATAGAACCACTTGGTGTATATTTGATCGCATTATCAATCACATTACCGATGACTTGTTTGATCTTGCCTTGGTCAGCATTGACTATCCAACTCTTGTCACCCGCTTTATCATCTACAGTAAATGAACTGGTCAACCCTGTCTTTTCAATATTTGGTTTCAATTCAACTAACACTTCCTCACACAGTTTACTCACATCAAAATCAGCCATTTCATATTTCATACGCCCTTGTTCAATGCGAGAAATATCCAAAAATTCACCGACAATCACCACTAAATTCTGACAGGATTGAAAAATAGTATTGACTGCACCTCGTGTTTCTGGAGCCAGCTCACCGTAGTCACCTTCGAGGAGAAGCGATGCATAGCCTTTGATAGCCGTCAGTGGTGCACGGATCTGGTGTGTGGCAAGTGAAAGAAATTCTGACTTGAGCTGATCAAGTTCTTTGAGACGATCATTGACGGTCGCCAAATCACTGTTGGCTTTTGCAAGATTATTGTTTGCGCCTTCGAGAGCACCGTTAGCTTTTTCCAAATCTTTTGCAAGATTTTCAATTTTTTCACGTAAAGAAACTTCTTTTATAACACTTCTAATGAGTAAGATACCCGCCACGACAGTAAACAGCAACAACCCACCATTAATCAAACGTTCAACTGTTTGAGTTGCTAAAAGAATACGGAGTAGCAAAGAGATCCACAATGTAAATACCACCAATTCTGCAGTAATAACTTTGACATTAAACAACTGGTACCGAAAAATAGCATACCCAGAAACCGCCGGGTACAACGAAAACAAAAGAAGTCCGTACGGCAATATGGGAATATTAAATGTGATAAAAAATACACTACCGCCCCCACCAAAACCAAGTAGTGTAAACAGAATCATATAACCATAACGATTTTTTTGGATTTTATCTGTAGTGATTTGATACTGCTGAAACAATATATACAATGCACACAACACCAAAACAAAGAAATAAATAGTATAATAAATATACAGAGGACCAGCATCTGGAACAAAATTAAACTGAAATTTTGGAATAACATCACGTACAAACAATGTTGTTGGTGCAAGAACTAAAAAAATACAACCAATAAGTGCGAAGGCAACCAATTGTTTTTTGTATTTTTCGTACGTATCAGTGATTGATATCACCGAAAGAAAATAACATGCTGGTATATATATTGAAGCCACGTGTAATACCCAGTCACTCCAAATAGCAAAATCTTTTGATGTCGCAGTGATAGTCAAAAAATATCCAAAACTCCAAATAGCTGACGTGATGTTTGATAAAAGCCACGCAATATTTTCAAGCTTTTTCCTATTATGAATGTACACAACAAGACCAGATAAAAAAGCAGTAAAACCACCAATAAGCAGTGATATCGAATAATAATCAAAAGTAAAACTCATTTATTTATTATATAAGGAGTAATACTTATTACCAAGAACAGAAGCCTCTGGATTGTTTATAAGATAATCAGATAGCTCTTCAAGAGAAAAGAAATTTACATTCGTTCCATGCTGTGGTTCTATGTGAATATCACCAAAATATTCTTCGTGTAATGCAAGACTTTGAATATACGCTTCTAGTTTTCCAGAAATTGCATACACTGCTGACTGTGGTGATGAGCACGCGACATGAGGATTACTAACACCGTGAACAAAGAAACCTTTTGGTACCAAGTCTGGTCGAATATATCCATGCCAATGTGACAAAGAAATACCCTGTGTTTCAAAACGTTTTGTAAAATTACTGTTTGTATCTAGAAAATACTGTATTGAAGCAATAATAGCATTACCGAGCGCATGTGCCAAAATAACCTTAGTATCAAAAGAAGGTTTGTAAGTTGTATCTATATCTTTTCCATCTTGAGTTTGAATAATCATCTCACCGTTTACCAACCCTATTTTAATAAGATCATTGTCAGGATTAACATGTGTTTTGTCTGAACCAGATTTTTGAGTCAAGACCCACACATCAGGTACTTTCATTGAATACTTTTCTCCATTGAGAGTGAGACTGATACATGGAATTCCATCTACCACAAAAAAATCTTGTACATCTGACCTTACTTTTTCTAAAACAGATATTTTTGATGGTAATTGGTGAGCCAAAAAACCAAAACTCATACCATTTCTATGATCCAGATGCACCTTGCCCACCCATTTAAAAAACTTATTTCTAAAGGGTAAATCATCTATCTTTTTACCTTTTGGATATAATTTTGTAAGCCCAAATTTTTCTGCCCCCCTCACGATCTGCTCGACAAAAGGTTTGTGAAAATCATCACGAGCACTAAAACCACCTTTTTTAATAATAAATTCGTTTAATTTATATGGACGAATCGGTGCGACAATTTTTGGTACCAAAGACTGTAGAATATGTTCTGTAAAATTTCCATCAATAGGATATACAGGGTGGGATGCATTAAAATTATACAATATCCACTTGTGTGCATTTGTTCCAATCACAATGTTAGTCATATGATGAACAAACAGATTCATCGCTGTCTCATAATGATCGTCAAAAGACGAGGTGTCCTGTATGTGTTTTGGAAAATCTAAAATAGTAACAATTGAACTATCCTTAAAACTATAAATATACTGCATCGGTAAATTCTCTAATTTTTGTTCCCCGATACAAATAACAGAAATTCCCTTTTTTATCTTTGTTCGATTAAGAACATATCGAAATGATTGAAAACCATGAAAATAGTTTGTCTCTGTCAGTCCAAAAATTTTCTTTACAATGTAGATACAGTCATTAATAATCAATTTGCACACATTCCGTATAATTTTCCGCAAGGGTAACCTTTCTAAGGCCTGGTCATACGGTACAATATTAACTTTGAGCTCATCAAATGTTTTTTTAAGCAATATCCCAAAATCACGAACCTCCCTACTCGTTTCTTTTTCTATTATTGGAAAAAATGTGATGTTCATTTTGTCCGCCATCTCCAATGGAGTTAACTGAACATCTTCATCAATTCCCAATATTTTCAAATACGTTTCTTTTGATAACATATATACAAGTGTATCAGAAAAGACAAAAAGCCGTATTTCCTACCCAAAATAGCCGGCATCGAATATACTATACCCACTATGTCACACGAATTTCCAAATGATACGGAATCTACAAACTCTTTTGAAACACATTTTGTAGAGAGAGAATATATAGAGGTTACTGGTGGAGAAGCAGAGGTGCTCGATATTGGGCCAGAAAAAGAAAACTTTAACATACCTATTCTTTTGGCTCCCGGATGGGCTGGGACACTCGAACTCTACAAATCAGCCATTAAAAAGCTGGTCGAGGACAATCACCGTGTTGTCAGCCTCAATCACCCACGAATTGGTGGTGATATGGAATACATGCCCACAGAAATATTAGATGGCCACCCGCACGAAGAAGTTCGTAAAGCCATGAACTTGATTGATATTTTGGACGCTAAACAAATAGACCGAGTGGATGCTATTGCCCATTCTGAAGGAGCTATCAACCTCGTTATCGCAGCTAGTATATATCCTGAACGATTTCGAAATATTGTCTTATATGCTCCCGCTGGTTTAATAGGAGAAGACACCTTCAGTAGACTCCTCATTGATTTTACAAAATTTAGTCTTAATGGAATCGATGCAGATAAAATAATAATTGCAAAAAAAGCGCTAAAATATATAGCTCAAAATCCAGTGCGTAGTTTTAAAGAAGTTCATAATATCGCACACAGTCAAATACATCCTCTCCTCCACTATCTGCATGATAAAAATATTGGAGTTGTCATTATGGCAGCAGCTGATGACACAGTATTTCCACAAGAAAAAATGCAAGAAATAGTCAAAGCAGACATGATCGATGGGTTTCTTTCTGTCGAAGGAGACCACAATGACACGCCTGGTCCAAAACACCAGTACATGAGTAACGCAATCACAGGAGCAGAGGAGATGCTCACAAAACTTAAAACAAAACAGGACCTAGAGAAACAACCGCGCCAGACGAATCTTTAGATACGTCGACTTCTTTTTCTTTTTAACCAACCAATCATAAATAGGGACCAGTGGTGTCGGAGCAGTCGCCTCAATGGCATCCATAATCCTATCAAATTCACCATAAGCAAATTCTTCTTGTAAATATGCAATATCCATTTCCTGACCTTGTTCAACCAATGTTTCAAGATGCGAGACGATTGTTTCTGCTTTGACTCCCCTTTCCTCCGCAATTTCTTCTAATGATTTTTTGTCTGCAATCATATCGAGAGTTTTTTCTACTGTCGTACGTGTATCCTTAAATATAACACTCTTACTGGATTTTTCAGCTACTCGTTCCAGAAATTCTTTTTGCTTCTCTGCTTTTTCTCGTACACCCATTTGTTCGAGTCCACCAACAGCGTTATCTGACTGTTCCTGTACATCAACATCAAAGACCAAGACTTCTGGATGGACACGCAATGCCGTATCATTAAAACCAAGCAACTTCATGCCAGACAATGTTCGCACACGCGACAAGGCTACATAGCCCATGCCTGGTGCAAAAGATTTGGACAAATCTGCCTCCATGGCATCGAGCGACATTCCCTGACTCTTGTGTACGGTAATAGCCCATGCCAAACGCAGTGGAAGCTGATTGATTTCAGCTTTTGTTTTACCTTCCTCTTCGATTTTCCACGATGCTGGTGCGACGGAAATAGTTCGACCATTGACTACCTTGACCAACGGCTCACCATACGTATTAAACCCCGTGACCACACCGAGAGTTCCGTTCACAAATCCTGCTTCATAATTATTCTTCACAAACATCACTCGGGCACCTTCTTTTAGTCGCAATGTTTCTGGAGCGAGACATGATTTTTTGAGACTTTCCACCAAGTTAGCCTGCCCACGCGAAGTCATCTTGAATTCTTCTTCACTGGCCTGGATCTTGTCGAGGTGCTGATGGTTGATTTCATCTACATCCGCATTGTGAGTAAATAGCTTTGTCGGTAAGACACCAGACTCTGGATCTTTGTTTTGTCGTGAGGTCAAGGCTTTGACACTGTCTGTACTAACCCGTCCTGAACGGATCTCATTGAGGATTTTCAAGAAACCATCGTCGGTCTGACGATGGTTTTCACTGAGGTAACACATGGTAAAGTTGGCCCGCTCCCATACATCAGCCTTGTAGGCAAATTCATTTTGCAATGCATCACCCCTGGTAATCGGTGGTAACTGGAAAAAATCTCCACAGAGAATAATCTGCAAGCCACCAAATGGTTTTTCATTGCGCTTGAACGACCGACAAATCCAATCAATCATGTCGAGGCGATAATGATGCAGCATGGAGATCTCATCAATAATCAAGACTTTAGTCCGTTCAAAACGCTTGTACAGATATTGTTTTTCCATCAAATCTTCAATATCTGCATCTGTCAGACGGTCTTTGATACCCAGTCCTGACCACGCATGGATGGTCATACCGTTGAGATGTGTCGAAGCAATACCAGTCGAAGCAGTGATAGCCACTTCCACATGATTGTTCTTTAAATAGTTTATGTATTCGTTTAATACATACGTCTTGCCACTCCCCGCAGCACCGGTAAGGAAAACATTTCCACCACATTTTAAAATATCGAGTGCATCCTGTTGTGTCATCCCAGAATTCTAACACAGGAAGTCATATGCCTATAATTCCTTTGTCTCCCCAACCTCAATAACCACAAATTTAATTCCGGATTGTTCCTTTTCTAAAAACATTGGCATCATACGATGGGGCAGCACTCCCCATTCAGCGTTTGGACCATCGTGTACAGGAAAAGCCACACACGGTTTTACCGCAAGTAGATATTCAACAGCATCTTTTACTTTCATCCACGGGCCAGCCACTGGCAGCGCAAGAATATCAACAGGCTTTCCTGGTTGATGAAATGCATCACCTGGATAGAAAAATTGTTGTCCGACGCCACCGTTTAAAAAATATCCTGTATTTTCTACCTGACCAAAATCTTTATAAATCTCTGCGTGTTTTGTCCCCATACCTTCCACTATAATCCCTTGTATATCTATATGTTCCCCGTCTGCCACTGAATGATACTCAATCCCCTGCTCACCCAATATCTTTCCCACACTGGGATTGGTCACTACCCTGGCATATGAATTGTGTGCCAAGACTTCTTTGAGTGACTCGACGTGCAAATGGTCTGCATGCTCGTGTGTAATGAGTACCGCATCGATATCTCGAGTTTCACTTTGCATCGTCGAATACGAACCCGGGTCAGTCAAAAATCTAACCCCTCCGATATCGATAAGCAAACAACAATGTCCGTACTTTGTGATTTTCATCCCGTTAAAGTTTTAATGAGAGCCCTTTAATAATTAAATACTCACAGTGGTAACAATTTATAATTAATAAAAAACTTTCATAATTTGGCCGAGATCGCGTATAAATTTTATAAAATATTTGTAGACGTATTCAACATACGGCGGAGAATATTTTATAAAATTTAGACGATGAGATCGGTAAAATTTGGAAGTTTTATTCCTCCAAATCTGGTTTCTCAAGTAGATCTAAGTCTATCCCCACAGCCTCTCCCGTAATCCGCAAGATATCCTTATCAATCTTCTTAAATTCTTTACCAGCCAGGTTATAGTGATTAACCGTCGTACTGATAGCATTGCCGAGCTTTACATAATATTCCTCATGACTTTTCAAATGTTTCCCAAGCTGCTCGACATTTTTAATAATATCTTTTGCTGTCTCCTCAATCTGCATGGCTTTCAAGCCCTGCAAGACAGTCTGGAGGTATGCGAGGAACGACGTCGGTGAGACAATGATCACTTTGTATTTACTCGCTGCCCGTTGGATCAAGTTTTCATCTTCACCATCGATACCACCGATTTTGTTGATCAATAAATCATAGTAAATGGCTTCGTGCGGGATAAACATAAAAGCAAAATCCATCGTCCCCTCTTTTGGTTGAATATACTTTGATGTTTCAGTAATGCGCGTCTTTAAATCACTGACAAATAGTTTTTCTAAGCGTTCTTTTTCAGATGTGTCCTTGGCTTCGATCAAGCGGTTGTAGTTTTCCAATGAAAACTTGGAATCGATCGGAATGATCTTATCTTTGACAAATACCGCAGCATCAACAATAGTACCGTCACTAAAAGCTTTTTGCATTTCATAACTGCCGGGTGGCAACACATTTTTCAATAATGTTTCCAAATAATACTCGCCGAGGATACCGCGCTGTTTTGGATTCTTTAAAATATCTTGGAGAGACTGGAGCTGGTCAGCAAACGACACCACCTGACGGTTGGTCTCGTCGAGCTTGGTCAAACCTTCGGTGACGTTCTTGATCAAATCTACTGAACGAGAAAACTGTCTGTCGACTGACTCGTGCATCATCTGGTGTGAACGAGAAATCTTGTCATCGACGGTACGTGAAAGTTCGTTGATCTGTTCCAAGATCAATTTGAGACCTGTGTCTGGCGCGGTAGTTTGTCGTCGTGAAAGCTGATAGATGACAAAACAGAGGAGAATAATAATAATAATGACAAATATAGCGTCCATGAGAGTATTATATCACACCCTTCCCTCTGTCATTCCGGGCTTGACCCGGAATCCATTACAGCATCCGTATTATAATATCCCAGATTCCTATCTAAATGAGAATGATGGGAAGGGTGGATTCCGGGTCAAGCCCGGAATGACAAGAGACAGAAAATAAAAAGGTATCTATCCAATATTGACAATAATAAAAATTATGTGTATGATATAAACAGAGGTGTAATCACATGAATCCGTCAATCGTACTGTCCGTCCTTGGAGTGGTCGCTGCAGTATCATTTATCATCCTGCTCGGCATCCAATTCAAAAACTGGTTTGGTGAACGCCAGCAAAAGGTCTTCTTCCTTTATGCAGCAATTCTGTTGATAACAATCATCAGTTGCTGTGTATTGGTTGGATATCTCAACCACAACCGACCGACCCATTTGGGTCGGTCTTTTTATCAATTTCCTATCTAATGAATGTTCCTGTTTAAATTGTAACAAATTTGTGATATTCTAAAAACATGACACTACAACAAACAATCAAAGCACAAATTATCGAAGCAATGAAAGCACGTGACGCCATCCGTCTGGAAACACTCCGTGGACTTTCCTCACAATTTACCAATGAATTGGTCGCTCTCAAACGCACACCTCAGGCAGAGCTTACAGATGAGGAGGCTCTCGCAGTCATCCGACGAGCGGTCAAACAACGAAAAGACTCCATCGAACAGTTCACCACAGCTGGACGCTCCGAGCTTGCTGACAAAGAAATTGAGGAGTTAGCAATACTCCAAGTGTATTTACCACAAATGATGAGCAAAGAAGATGTTATGGCTATTGCTATCGCAAAAAAAGAAAAACTTGGTGTAACCGACAAAACTGGTGCAGGCAAACTCATGTCTACATTGATGAAAGACTTGAAAGGAAAAGCTGACGGCATGGTGGTCAAGGACGTGGTTGACGAATTGTTGAAATAAGACTAGTGTGTTTGAAGAAGGAGAATCCGATGTACTTTAAAGTAGCATGGCCAGTTGCTGTTGTAACCTCAGGACCATCCCTGAGAGACACGTCCGTCAGTCGTTTTGACGAAACAGCAGATGTTAAACGGAAAATACAAAAACAAAAGAAAAACTATCCTCATCAAAAAATTGAAATTCAAGATGATGCAGGAAGATCTCTCGTTCTGAAAAATGGACACCTTGTCCGTGCACCAAAAAACGGTAAGCGACAGGTAACTCCTCCGGAAAATAAACAAAAGCAAAACAAAATTCCCGTTGAGAGATCGCTTCGCAAACGTCTTTCAGCCACGCAACGATCAATGCGATTCGAAATGATGATATGTGGAGGAGTTAATCCAAACTCTCTCTTCAAACATCCCCGTCAATAACGTACCGCTCCACGAAAACCGTCGGAGCGGTTTTCTTTTTAAAGGCAAAAACATCCGCCGACTGTGGTGGATGTTCGAGATAAAGTGTGATGGGCTCTGCGAGCCCCCAAATTTGGATCAGCGCTGATCCGTAAAGACAATTTCTCGGCCGAGAAAAAGTCTTTAGAAAGAACAAATGAGCAATCGTCTGCTCATTAGTTACAAATATAGCAAAATTTTGACACTTTCGCAATGTGAATAACTCACACAACGCACAAGAAAAGATATTTGACGAAAAAAAGAAATAAGGTTAGATTGTAAACAGACTATTGAGTCTGGAGGGTTATGACCAAAAACGCACTCGTTCATGTAGATTGTGGTGGGCAAGTTCCCACAGAAACATTTACCTGTACCAGATGTAAACTACAGCCTTCAGCTGGGACAGTCAGTCTCAGTAAAAAGACTGGTACAAAGTTTATCAGCCACAAATAAGATTCGGTTGACCTCCATGTTGAGGTCAACCACAACCACCAGGAATTCCCTGGTATTTTTTTGTCCATAAAACTTTAAGAACTTTCGACTTTACAGACTACTCCAACTTCTCTCGCAATTTTTTATGAAAATTAATCGCATACCGATGCGCTTCGTTGTTTGCACGGAGAATCTCTGATTCATACACGAGATGTTTCCTGTCACCTAAGATATTTTTTGGTTTATGATATTCATTTTTTGTCACTGCCACCACAGGAATCTCATAACCAAATTCAGCCAACACAGCTTCTGCAGCATTTTTCTGGGCCCGAGCACCATCCACCACAATGAGGTTCGGCAAACGCCATTCATCATGCCCAAGTCGTCGTCTGAGGATCTCCTTGAGTGCTTTTGTATCATTGATCCCTGGATCTTCCTTAATCTTGAACTTTCGATATTCATTTCTGTTTGCTTCACCGTCTTCCACCACAGTCATGACGCCAACGACATCTTTACCTGCAAAATGGGCCACATCGTAGGCCTCGAGGCGAAATTTCGAATTTCCAATTTCGAATTTTGAAACGGGATCGGATTTGATAAGAGAGATGTCATGGATGTGGTTCAGGGCAAAAATTTGTCGTTTGATTTCACTGGCGCGCTCAAACTCTCGAGTTTTGGCCAGCACTTTCATTCGTTTTTCCAAGTCTTTAATGATCAACTTTTTCTCACCACGAAAAAAACGTACGATGTTGAGAATAGTTTGGTGATATTCCTCTTTTGTTATTTCCCCACTGCATACACCCGGACACAAACCAATCTGTCGGTTGAAGCATGGTTTACAAGACACAGAACTATGCAGAACTGACACAGACTTTTGCAGACGAGATTCGGATTTTTTTATTTGTTCAGCACACGGTACACACGTATCCCGAAATGGAAAAATCTTTCGCACCAATACCAATGCTTCACGTATCACCGCCCCATTTGGAAACGGTCCAAAGGAGTACGCTACATCATACGAAACATCTTTTTCCTTCCTATTCATAGACATTCGTACATGAGTATCGTGTTCCAACTCTCGACCACGGACAAGCAACACTCGTGGAAAATCTTCCTTGGTGACAACCACATAATTAAAACTCTTATCCGATTTTTCTTTAGTGTTGTAATATGGCTGATATTGTTTGATAAGGTGCGCTTCAAGTATCAACGCTTCAAGTACAGAATCCGTCTGTTGAAAATCAATAGCCTGAAACTCTTCCATCAACTTTACAATGAGTGGTCCACGGGTCGTACCGATATCAGAGGAAAAATATGATCGCACTCGATCCCGCAAACTGGTGGCTTTGCCAATATACATAATTTCTTTTCCACGTTTAAAGAAATACACTCCGGGTGTATCAGGTAGTTTGGAAAGTATTTTTTTGTAATCCTTGTCCCGCGGAGTGGGAGCGGAGTGGGATTGACCAATCATATTTAGTATGATACATTATTTTTGGAGGCAGGACAATGGCAAAAATACACACACCAAAGGTAGCGCCGAGGCTTCAAATCAGTGGAGACGCCATTACGGGCTTTTCTGCTTCATTTGTACGCGCCCTCATTAAATTTCTTGAAAAAAAGAGGAGTGAATGGGCTACTCGTGACTGTATGGTCAGACCAAACAATCATGCGACTTGGTCAAGCGAAAAATATCCCGCAGTAGAAACATCATTTAAATACCTTGCGGAACAAATGAAAATGTCTAATCCATGCACAGGCAACAGCTTGTGCTACAACGACGCATGTTCTCTACTGCAATCAGCACGCAAGTTTCTGTCGATTTTTGAATGACGAAAGAAAAATTAATTTGCAATGGGCGGCCGAGCAATCGGCGCCCTTTTTGTTTTCCTTGTCCCATGTAGATTTTTAAAACAGTATTGACAAAAAATATATAGTATGATAATTTGTATTTGGAGATCATTCCTAAATTCACCCCTCAATCAGGACAGTCGTAGAATTACGACTGATAATACTCTTCATAATACCATTTGCTCTGGATACTTCCAGAGCTGTTTTGTATCCAAGAATCTTTCTTGGTTTGTTGTTGATGATATCAACAA
>CAIQCQ010000014.1 GCA_903870365.1 uncultured bacterium
CGGTCAATGCTCACACAGACATTGCATCATCATCAATCGTCTCACAACTTGCTGCATCAATTACTGCTATCCCTGCAGCAGTCTGGGCATCCGGCACACGATCACTGACCACCTTTGGTACCCTTGCAGCTGATGTGTGGGTGAATTCAACACGAACACTGACGTCACTTGTGCTTTCATCTCAAACACCATGGACCGTTTCAGCTTCTGATTCTAACAACCTGGTTGCTGGTAGTAATTATTTGGCAACAGTCACTACTGTATACAATGGTACATTGACAGATTCAGCAAATATTCCAACGGTGACTATTTATGATCCAAATAATAATGTTGTTGTAAATGCGGCAGCAATGACAAAAACAGCTACCGGTACATATACGTATTCGTATGCAACTGCAAGTAATGCTCCTGCTGGAACATGGTCAACTGTATTTTCAGCAACTGTTGAAACTGGTAAGAACTTATCAAATACTCAATATTGGAATCTTGTGACTACCCCTGCCCAAGTTATTATAAATAATGTTTCTGGCACAGTTACTCCAAGTATTAGTTCTAATATTACAATCACAGATGAAGGTTTGAGTGGTAATGAATATCAGTATGAATGGTGTGTTGTTACTTCTGTGAATAACCCTTGTGGAGGTGGAGACGATGTGTTTGACGCGGTGGCAGCAAAATATATAAATGCTGGACAAGATTTTAACACAACCCTGACTGCTACGGTTCCCAATCCAGGCAAGTATTACTTTAAAGTTGTAGTTTTCTTTGGTACTGATAGTTCAGTTGCATCTCGTTCATTCACAGCCACAGTACCTTCTGGTAATACCAGTGGTGGAGGGGGAGGTGGCGGTGGAGGGGGAGGGGGACCAGTAGCAATTACTCCACCAAGTATTGTTCCAGTTGTTTCTGGTACATGCATGAAAGCTGATTTCAATTGTGATGGAAAGGTTAATCCAATAGATTTTTCAATCTTATTGTATTTCTGGAAATCAAAGCCACCGTTTAGTAATAAGTTTGTTGATATAAACAAAGATGGAAAAATAGATGCGGTTGATTTTTCTATTTTGCTGTATCAGTGGGGTAAAAATAAGTAATTTAAAATAATATGAAAAAATATATATCATGCGGTTGTCTAACATTAATTGCCATTATTTTATGCGGAGTATTTCCCACAGGTGTGTCTGCTGCTGTGGTATATTTACAATCGTCAAGAAGTACTATTTCAGTAGGAGATACGGTTATTGTACAGGTTAAGATTAATGCAGAAGGTCAGACGATTAATACAGTTGAAAGTGATGTTGCTTTAAAATCTGGTGGTAGTGATGTTCAGGTAAAAGAATTTAGTCTAGCCAATTCTATTTTTGGATTATGGCCAAGAACACCTTCTCTTTCACAAGACAAAACAGATGTATCATTTGTTGGTGGTGTTCCCGGGGGATTCAATATAGAAGGTGCGACTATGTTTAATATTATTTTGCAGGCAAATAAAGTTGGTACGGTGACTATTTCTCCAAAAAATACGATTGCTTTTGCTAATGATGGAAAGGGTACAAAATTACCTGTAAAAACTCAGGATTTGGTAATAAAAATAGTAGCTAAAAAACCAGGTGCTACATCAATGAATGATTGGAATTCTTTAGTGGCTCAAGATACGATTCCTCCAAATGATTTTATTATCGTACCAGGGCAAGACCCGTCAATGTTTGGAGGTAATAAGTTTGTTTTCTTTAGTGCTGTGGATAATCAGTCGGGTATTAGTTATTACGATGTATCTGAAAATGGACATCCTGCCGTTCGGAGTGGTAGTACGTATGTGTTACAAAATCAAACGGGTGACACAAGTCTGACTGTTACTGCATATGATAAAGCTGATAATAAAAAGACCGAGGCGTATGTTTCAAAAAATGAAATAAAAAATACCACACATTGGTTTTCTATTATTGTTACATTGTGTGTGCTTGGTGTTTTGTGGATGGTGTATAAAAAAAGGAAAAATAATAAGAAAAATTTGGCACATGCATCATAAGATGACACATATAAAGTTATGGTTTGGTATGGTATTTGTACTATTGTTTTTACTGTCTTTTACTGACAAAGTATCTGCAGCAAATTTATCATTTTCACCAGCATCATCACATGTTTCAGTTGGGAATATTATTTCTGTTACGTTGGTCGTTGGTACAGGTGGAGATGTTATCAATAGTGCGGATGGCACCATCCAGTTTCCTTCGGATATGTTGGACGTCATGTCTATAAGTAAAAGTCCGTCAATTTTTTCTTTGTGGGTAGAAGACCCTTCTTTTGATAATTCTGCGGGCACAGTTACTTTTGATGGTGGGTTACCAAACCCAGGATATGGTGGAAATACTGGCCAAATAATTTCAATTGTGTTTAGAGCAAAAAAAACAGGAACAGCGTCAATTGTATTTTCTGACTCTGCTGTGAGAAAAAATGATGGGCTTGGAACAAATATTTTGACTGGGTCAAGTGGAACTACTATTACCATAGATTCAAATGCCACTGCACAGGTCGCTCCACCTCCTGTAAGTGAAGGAACTCCATCTGCACCAATTATCGCATCAGCCACTCATCCTGAGCAAAGTAAATGGTATAACAATTCAGACGTAGAACTTCAGTGGAAAGTACCAAGTGATGTAACCGCGGTTGAAACACTTGTTGGACGTAATCCCGCCTCAGTACCCACTGTGGTGTATAGTCCAGTTATTGGTAGTAAAAAAATCTCTCAATTAGAAGATGGTGTGTGGTACTTTCATGTTCGTTTTAAAAATAGTAATGGTTGGGGAGAAACTTCACATTATAAAATTCAGATAGACACAGTGCCTCCAAACCCATTTAAAATAGCATTTCCACATGGTGCTGAATCGACTGATCCACGCCCCGTGATCCACGCTAGTGCTACGGATGATCTCTCGGGGATAGATAATTACGAAGTAAAAATAGATGATGGTGACTTTACAAAGGTTTCACCACAAGACATGTCTTCTGGCACGTATTCTTTACTAGATCAAGATCCCGGAGTTCACAATATGTTGGTTAAGGCTGTTGATCTTGCCGGTAATGAGACTGTACAAACTGCTCAATTTACAGTTACCCCAATTAATCAACCTCAAATACAGAATTATCAATCAGAATTACAGTCGGGTGATTTATTAAAAATTACCGGAGTTTCGTACCCATCTGCAAGTGTCGAAATAGTAGTTAAAGATTCTTTTGGCAATGATGTGAGTCAGATGGTAAATACATTGGCAAGTGGTGATTTTTCTATGGTATGGTTAAAGAAACTTGATATCGGTCCGTATACATTTACTGCTCGAGCAATAGATTCTAATGGGGCAAAGAGTGTCTTTACATCACCGAGTAGTTTTGTCGTCAAACAATCAGCTGTGTCTCATGTGAGTTCTTTTGTGTTTGGGTGGCTTTCAATTATAGTTATTATTGTGTTGGCCCTAGGGGGAATTACGTTGCTTATAACATATTTTGTCCATAAATTTATTGTTATGAAAAAAACTATTGATAAAAAAATGAGAGTGACTGAATCTTCTGTACACAAAGCATTTGATCTCTTACGAGAAAATGTTCGTGAACAGGTAAAAACATTGGAGGGAGCTAAATCAAAAAGACAGTTAACAAAAGAAGAAGAAAAAGTGATAAAGCGTCTGCAGGAAAATTTAACAGAATCAGAAAAATATCTTGAGAAAGAAATTCAAGATATTGAAGAAACAATTTCAAAATGAAAAAATTTACTATTTTTGAATCAGCAATTATAGGCTTACTTGTCGGTGTCGTCGTATCGGCATATGTGTTATTTTTGACTAATACAGGTGGATTTGTGGGAACCATTCTTGGTTGGGTTTCTCTGTTACCACTTGCACATGCTTTTAATTTTCCAGCAGATATGTTTTTGGTTTGTTCTTTCTTGTTTGTTGTATGTGTGTATGTGTTGTATGGAGTGATCCTTGGTTTTATAGTGAAAAAAATGGAAAAGAGGTCAATTACTCTTATTGTATTGATTATTTTACTCCCTATTTCTGTATGTTTTGAACAATGGATGTGTGTGAGGAATAAAAAAATATCAGAGGATGTATCTGAATCAGCGTCTGTTTCTAATAGTATATTTGTACCAAAACCTATTGAACAATATTTTGGAACAGAAGCTTATGGCGATTTAAATGGTGATGGAAAAAATGATGTTGCGTTTATTATTCCAAGAAATGATGGTACAAATAATACAGTATATTATGTAGCTGCAGCAATGAAGAGTCAAAATGGACATACAGGGACAAATTTACTTTTTCTTGGGTCTAAGGTGTTGCCCAGAAAACTGACTATTGAAAATAGTGTAATTATTGTGGATTATAATAATGATACAGACAAGACATCGACAACAACTAAACAAATGTATGCACAAGTTATAGATGGTATATTGAAACAAGTTGCATCTTTGGGTGAGGAAAATAACGCTACAACGACTGTTTCAAATGAATCTCTTTAAAAAAATGATAAATGAGTAAATGACTTGTATGTAGGTGATAAGTATTTGTATTAACATAAAAAACTACCCGTGAGGGTAGTTTTTTGTTGTCTGAAGATGTAAAATAATAAGGTGAAATATATATACTATAGTATAACCACAGCTGCTCTTGTTCTTGGGTTGTGTTATTGGTCATGGAGTCACAATACTCAGTATCGTACAGTCGTCATGACCATGGGAGGGGAACCCTTTACAACAGAAGTAGCTGATACACCAGCACTCCAACAACTTGGATTGTCATATCGAAAATCAATCGGTCCAAACAATGCTATGTTATTTGTATTTGGTATGCCTGGGGACTATAAGTTTTGGATGAAAGATATGAACTTTCCTCTGGATATCATCTGGTTGTCATCTGACAAGAAAATTATCTATATAAAGAAGGATTTGTCACCCCAGACCTACCCGCAATCCTTTGGTCCAGCTACATCGACGCAATATGTAATCGAAGTGGCGCAGGGTACTGTAGAACGTCTCAAGCTTGTGCCTAGCCAGGTTGTTTCATGGTAGATTTTGTTTTTGTCATTCCCGCGAAAGCGGGAATCCAGTCAACATTTAAAAAATAAAAAAACAATCCTGGATTCCCGCTTTCGCGGGAATGACGGGAGAAGGAAAATTTTTTCAAAAGATGGTGGTATAAATGACTTTTTTAGTAGGATATTTTACATTATAAAAAATTTGTATTTTAGTGGTAAAAAAGATAGTTTTACACAGTTTTTTGTGTTTTTTTGGTGTAAAATTATCACCACTTGAGAATTTTTGATAAAAATTTGGTCAAAAGTTCATAAAATTATCATTTTTCTAAAAAATTATTATGTCTATCAATATTAAGACGTACGATGGGTCACGGGTGCCGTTCAACGCTGACAAAATCAATCGCTCGATTGAACGTGCATGTCGTGGGTTGACAGATCCTATTTCAAAGGTGACTCAGATTGCGACTGAAACGTCACTGACTATATATGATGGTATTACGACCGATGAGATGGATAAAGCGACCATCAATGCTGCCGTCCAAAATATTCAAAATGATATTGAATTTGATGTGGTAGCGACTCGAATTTTACTCAAGACTGTATATCGTGAAGTGGTGGGTGAATATGACAAAGATAGTGAAGAAGATTTGGCTCAAAAACACCGAGAGGCGTTTGCTGCTCATATTAAGGATGGTGTCGAGTATGGTCGTCTTGATCCACGAATGATTGAAAAATTTGATCTACATGTGTTGGCTCAGACATTGGACATTAGTCGCGATGATTTGTTTACGTACGCAGGACTTGATGGTTTACTCAAGCGATATGCTATGCGGAACAACGCGACTCAGAAGTCACTGGAGACACCACAATATTTTTTTATGCGTTTGGCGATGGGCCTGGCCTATAACGAAGCCAACCCGACAGAGATGGCCAAGAAGTTTTACCACAAGATGTCACGAATGGAATACTTGGCTGCAGGCTCAACCTCTCTGGCTGCTGGTACACCAAACCCACCACTTTCAAATTGTTTCTTGCTTGAAATGCATGACAATATGGAACACATTGCCAAGTCTGTGTCTGATGTGATGTTGTTGTCAAAAGCCTCAGGGGGTCTCGGTGTGTCGATGACCAAGTTACGTGCGTCTGGATCGATCCTTATGTCCAACAATGGTGTGTCATCTGGTCCAACACCATTTGCCAAGATTATGGACACTGCTATACGTGCCATTATTCGTGGAGGCAAGAAAAAAGGCGCCCTTTGTTTTTATATGGAAAACTGGCATTATGATTTTCCTGAATTTCTTGACTGGAAACAAAATGCAGGAGACGACTATCAGCGCATGCGTACGGCCAACACTGCGGTCTTTATGTCAGATGAATTCATGAAGCGAGTGGAAACTGGTGGTGATTGGTATATGTTTGATCCAAAAGAAACTCCTGATTTAAACGAACTCTATGGCCAAGCGTTTAGTAAGCGCTATGCCGAATATATTGAGATGGCTCAGACCGGTAAACTCCGGATGTGGAAAAAAGTACCAGCTGCAGAACAATACCGACAGATCCTCGTGTCATTGCAGACTACCTCGCATCCATGGCTCACATGGAAAGATGCGATCAATGTGCGCGCTTTGAATAATAACCGAGGCACTATTCATATGAGCAATCTTTGTACAGAGATTTGTTTACCACAAGACAAAGACAATATTGCGGTCTGTAACTTGGCCTCTATCAACTTAGTGGCTCATGTTAAAAACAGAGAGGTTAATTGGTCACGTTTGGAAGAATCCACTCGTCTGGCCGTCCGACAGCTCGACAATTTGATTGATATCAATACACTCCCAATTCCTGAAGCGACAAAAGCTGACAGAGAAAATCGAGCTATTGGTCTCGGTGTGATGGGTTTTGCTGATGTTTTGGAACAGCTCGGTATGGCGTATGACAGTGAACATGCTGCCAATTTTGCCGATCGTATTTTTGAATTTATTTCCTACATGGCGATTGATGAAAGTGCAAACTTGGCAGCAGAGCGAGGTCCGTATATGCATTTCCAGGGATCTGAATGGTCACATGGATTGGTGCCAATTGATACTATTGCAAAAGTAGAAGCAGAGCGAGGTCGGGCATTGACGGTAGATAAGACCAGTCACCACAAAGGTCTCAATTGGGATGTGCTCCGTGCAAAGGTGCGTAAGGGCATGAGAAACTCTACCTTGATGGCTATTGCGCCGACTGCAAATATTGGTTTGTTGGCAGGGGTGACACCGGGTATTGATGTGCGATTTGCCCAGATTTTCTCACGAAATAAATTTTCTGGTAAATATGTTGATATTAACCACAACTTGGTCAAGGATTTAAAGAATCTCGGGCTGTGGGACAGAGTGAAAGATTTAATTATTGAATATCAAGGAGATATTTCAGCCATTGATGATATTCCACAGCACATTAAAGATGTGTACAAAACATCGTTTAGTACGTCACCGTATGCGGTGATTGAGATCGCTGCTCGTGCACAAAAGTGGATTGACCAAGCATTGTCACGTAACATGTATTTAGAGACGCGTGATATGGATGAGACCATGAAGATCTACCGCACTGCATGGGAGAAGGGGGTCAAGACGACATACTATTTGCA
Source organism: uncultured bacterium (assembly GCA_903870365.1). Lineage (GTDB taxonomy): Bacteria > Patescibacteriota > Minisyncoccia > Phycocordibacterales > DATDWN01 > CAIQCQ01. The sequence goes on from CAIQCQ010000014.1 coordinate 7,661, forward strand.
CATGAAGCCACGTCACACCGCAGAACAGTCGACAGTGACGGTAAACAAGGCGCAGAAACTTGGTAAGGTTGGTTTTGCAGGGTTGGCTCAGGCCAAGTCTGTGGCACCAGATGGTTTTTCCGCACCATTACAGAAATCACTGGAATCTATTACAGAAATGACGCCGAATTATGCAGAACAAGTCCCGAAAGTTATTGAAAAAATGGTTGAAGCGATTCCGTCACCAGTAGCAACGCCACCTGTCTCTGATATTGTCATGGAGGAAAAGATTTTGGCAGATGCACAGATATCGCATGGATATAAACCACTGTCTGCAATGACAGTAGAACAGGCTTCTCCGGGTGTAAGTGCTCCTCGTGGTTTTGCTATGGCACATAGTACACCAGTGGTAAAAGTGGCTCAGGTAGCTACAGGAGTAGATCGACAACAAGAATCATCACCCGTGGTTTCTGTAGTAACAGAAGAGGGGGAAATAATGCGAACAAAGGATGGGAAGCCCTTTGTGTGTCCTATAGATCCCGATGAGCTTGCGGCCTGCGAATCTTGCCAATAAAACTTCCAAATTTCACCAATCTCATCGTCTAAAATTTCTAGAATAATCCTCACCGTACTTTTCTGTACACCTCGGATTTTTCCGAAATTTTATACGCGAACCTTACAGGTTCAGTACACCTTTCACATTCTGAGTACAGAACGCTCAAGGTCTTGCGAAGTGACGTTAGGTCACTTCTCACTTGGTGAAATTGTGAAAGTTTTATTATTTTGATGTTGAACTCGATCAAAAATATCATCTCATAAGTACATGATGCGTAAGTGTTCGCTTCGCTCCCTTGTCCGAGATTCGTAGTCTAAAGTTTAGTTTTCACATCAAAAGAAAATCTAGACTGTAATGCTTTGTTTGGTGGGTTACTTGGGGAATAATGGATTCCAGGTCAAGCCTGGAATGACGAGGAAGTGTTGAAAAAATATTTTTTGTTGAATGGGTCTGGTGTATACTAAACACATGAAAGAAAAAGGATTTACCCTCATTGAACTTTTAGTAGTCATTGCTATTATTGGTATGCTGTCTAGTGTTGTTCTTGCTTCCCTCAACAGTGCTCGAGGTAAGTCACGAGATGCACTCCGCAGAGAGGATCTGGTTCAATTGCGCACAGCGTTGGAAAATTATTACAGTACAAATGGTAGCTACCCAGTGACTGCAGGAAATTGGTTTGGTATGTGTTCATATTTTAATACTGGTTGTAATGGAGGAGGAGCCGGGAGTTGTACGACAAGTGGCGCGACAGGGTGGATTCCAAATCTTGCACCAACATATATATCAGTGTTGCCTCGTGATCCAGTAGAAACATCAACTGGTTGTTTATTGTACAGGTCAGTCAATGGTGCTGATTATAAAATTTTGGTCTATCAAACTGTAGAAAGTACGGTGGCGGCTACTGATGGTATGTATGATCCAGCAATTCGGCCAAATACGTACGCGGTGTATACTCCAGGAGCGGCAACTTCATATTAGTCACTATGGTTTGTAAGGAATACAAACACACTATTTCTGTAGGTCAATGTTTTAAAAAAACTCTAAAGTGGGATACAATATCCACACTGTTTTTGGTTTGAAGATTCACTTATTAGAAATTTAATCATTACAATTATATGGCACTCATCGGCAAAGCAAGTCCTGAAGACGTTAGTTTACACCCTATCAAATACAAATGGGCCTATGACCTCTACAACCAGGCTGTTCGTAATACTTGGTTTCCACACGAAATCACCCTCAAAGATGACCTACAGGATTGGGCCAAGATGACCGATGATGAGCGTCATGCAGTCAAGTTTTTGATGGCTTTTTTCAACCCCGCTGAACTTATTGTCAATCGATCGCTCGCCCTCGGTGTCTATCCATATCTCAAGTCACCAGAGTGTCACCTCTACCTTGCAAAACAAATGTGGGAAGAAGCCAACCACTGTGTGGCATTTGAATACGTCCTTGAAACTTTTCCGTTTGATCGTGAAAAGATCTTTGACTTGCACCTCGAGATCCCATCTATGCTTGCCAAGGAAGCGTATATCAACAAATATCTCATTCGTATGACCGAAGAATCATTGGATATCACCACGATAGATGGGAAAAAAGATTTTATCCGCAACTTGGTGGCGACGAACATTGTCATGGAAGGTACATGGTTTTACTCGGGCTTTATGGTGGCACTGTCTTTCCGGCAGAGAAACCAGTTGCGAAACTTTGGCTCAATGATAAACTGGGTCCTTCGTGATGAATCACTACACTTACAGTTTGGTATTAACCTTATTCACAATATTTTGGAGGAAAATGCCGAGTTGTTGACTGAGGAGTTTGCAAATGAGATCCGTCAGATTATTATTGAAGGAGTCAACTGTGAGATTGCATATAACAAGGACTTGTTTCCGACCGGTATCCTCGGGCTTAATGCTGATTATGTGAACCAGTACGTTCAGTATGTGGCCGATCGCCGTCTCGAAGAACTCGGTTTGCCAAAATATTATAATTCGACCAATCCAGCAAAATGGATGTCTGGAGCGACGGATGTGTATGAATTAGTAAACTTTTTTGAGGCACAGAACACCTCATATGAAGTGGATGGTCACGCAAGTGGGAAGGTTGAAACCACTAAAGCGGAATAACGGCTCGGGTCTTTTTACTCGATTTCATCTTCTAAAATTTAAAAATTCTTGTTATCGTAGCACTCACTACGCCTCCTCGCTTTTTTAAATTTTCTCATTATGAATACATAATGAGTAAGTGTTCCCTTATAAGCGAATTTGGGTAAAAATCTCACCTCATGAATACATGATGTGTAAGTGTTCACTTCGTTCCCTTATCCGAGATTCTTTGACCATAATTATGGGTAAAATGTTTATATGTTACAATACTTCTATAATCTTATTTAATTTTAATTTATGTCTAAACTAAAAATAGCTGTGAATGGTGCAGGGAGAATCGGCCGAGCGTTTATGAGAATCGCAGAAAAGCGTGATGATATGGAGGTCGTGGCTATCAATGATCTATCTGACATCAACAACATCGCCTATTTGCTCAAGTATGACACCGTCTATGGTCGTTCAGGTCTTGATATACAGGTGGGAACAGATCAAAAGACTTTGGTGATTAATGGTCGGGAAGTCAGATATATTTCAGAAAAAGATCCAGCAGTTCTGCCATGGAAAGACTTGAATATTGACGTGGTTGTCGAATCAACTGGTTTGTTTACAGCCTTTGATAAAGCCCGTGTACATGTCACCGCTGGTGCAAAAAAAGTAGTTATCTCTGCTCCGGCCAAGGGTGATGCCATACTTGCCGATGAAGGTACCATACTCATGGGTATTAACTGTGACACGCTTAAGGATAAAGCAGTGACCTCCAACGCTTCATGTACGACCAATGCTGGTTCGCCAGTTTTACAGATTTTGAGTCAGAGTATTGGTATTGAAAAAGCCATTTTAAACACAGTCCATGGATATACTGCGAGTCAGAGCATTGTCGATGGTCCAAATAGAAAAGATTTTAAGGAGGGGAGAGCAGCTGCTCAAAATATTGTCCCAACCTCAACGGGGGCAGCTATTGCCACCACAAAAGTGATTACCAGTTTGGCTGGTAAATTTGATGGTCTGTCTATGCGTGTACCAGTACCCGCAGGATCAATTGTTGATATTACCTTTATTGCCACACGTGATACGACAGTTGAAGAGGTGAACAATATATTAAAAAGTGCAGCAGCAGACCCACACTGGAAAGGGATTTTCTCGGTAACCGAAGATCCGATTGTTTCGTCTGATATTTTAGGAATGCCCTATGGATCAATCGCTGATCTTGGTTTGACCAAAGTTATTGGTGGTAATCTAGTTAAGGTCCTTGCTTGGTATGATAATGAAATGGGGTATACACACGTTCTCGCTGAGCACGTAGCAAAGACAGGCAGTTTTCTGTAAACTGTAGAGATGCAAGAAAAAGGATTTACCCTCATCGAACTCCTCGTGGTCATCGCTATTATTGGTATGTTGTCTTCTGTTGTCCTCGCATCATTAAATAATGCTCGAGGTAAAGCACGTGATGTGGTACGTAAACAAATCCTTGTCCAGGTACGAACGGCATTAGAAAATTATTATAGTGCCAATGGTTCCTATCCAGTATCTGCGGGTACATGGGATAATCAATCAAATTGGATACCAGGTCTCGCCCCGACATATATTTCTAAACTACCAGTCGATCCTCTTGGTGGGGCAGCTACAATACCTACTTGTGCAACAAATGGTTATAATAGACAGTTTATATATTTTTCTGATGGTCAAATTTTAAATTATTGTCACATTGTGCAGCAGAGGGAACCATGAGTGCAACTGATGCATTTTATGATCCTCTTCGCCCGACATGGGCTTGGATGGTCTGTGGTGGAACAGCGGCATACTGTAATAGTGTATAAGTGATATGATATACTAGATACTATAAAGAAAATAACATACATATATGATTAAATTTATTCACAAAAAGCACATTAATAAAGTTCCACACACGAGTAAGTTTGTCGTCTACTATAGTGTGACGGATATTATCCTCGGTATATTATTGTTGGTATTTGTCGTGTTTTTTATTGCAAATTATTGGCAATCACAGAAAAATACAAGCATCCTCTCTGAGGATAGTATTTCTAATACCCATGTGAATACTATGCCTGTACTGCACGCTATAAAGAAATAATATCATCATGAAAATATATCTTGCTTCAGATCACGCAGGTTTTCAGATGAAAGAGACTGTGAGGGCTTTTCTTCTTGCCAAAGGCTATGAGGTTATTGATTGTGGTGCCACAGAATTTGATCCAGAGGATGATTATCCAGTGTTTATCGCCAAGGCAGCTCAGGCGGTGTCTGATGACCCGACCGAGTCTCGAGCTATTATTTTCGGTAAGACTGGTCAGGGTGAAGATATGGTGGCTGATAAATTTCCTCATGTACGTTCGGCAGAGTTTTATGGTGGTCCACTCGAGGTAGTGGAGTTATCTCGTCAGCATAATGATGCCAATGTCTTGTCTATTGGCGCAGGGTTTATTACACCAAACGAAGCCGTCGATGTGATCATCTTGTGGCTCTCCACACCTTTTTCTGGAGAAGAACGCCATGTCAGACGTATTGAACAGATTGAAAATTTAAAGATACAAGATAGATAAATTCATTAGTATTTTTTTGTTACATAAATATATACACATGAATGTATTTAAACTAAAAAATAAATACACGCAACAGAGTTACTTTGTCAAGAATGGTGCAGGATTCACACTCATCGAACTCCTCGTGGTTATTGCCATTATTGGTATGCTCTCTTCTGTTGTCCTCGCATCATTAAATAGTGCTCGAGGTAAAGCGCGTGATGCTCGGAGAAATGAGGATTTGGTACAAATAAGAACAGCTCTTAACTTGTATGAATCAGATAATGGAGGAAATTTACCCACAGGGCATTATTGGTCATCAACAGCGCCAGGAGGTGTATATGCATGGAGTATATTACAGACAGCACTTTCTCCGTACATCAAAAGTTTACCAGTAGATCCATTAAATAATGATGGTACTCATGCATATTATTATACAGATAGTTTCGATACTGGTTGGATTAGTAATTCTCCTGGTAATGTGGGAACGTGTTTGGGAAAAGCTATTATTATGGCGTACTCAACTGAGGGTGGAACTACTCGACAAGATTGTACATTGGTTGGCACTGGTGGTCAGCCGTATCCAAACGCTATTATATTGCAACTTAATTAATTATGACCACTCTTGTCCCTGCCATTATTCCTGAAAATTTTAATCACCTCCACGATGAGGTGGCAAAGGTTAAAGACTGTGTCACTTTGGTGCAGGTAGATATTTGTGATGGTAGCTTTGTAAAGAGCAAGATGTGGCCATATCGTAATGATGGTGGTGAATTTGAAGGACTGTTACGTCAAGATATGGGCCTACCATTTTGGGAGGATGTCGACTATGAATTTCATCTGATGGTGGAAACTCCTGAAAAATATGTCGAAGATTGGATCACGATAGGGGCGAGTAGTATCATCGTCCATGTTGAGACAGTAACAGATATGAATATGATCAGCACTTTGTGTAAAGCGAGCGAAGTTTCTCTCGGTCTCGCTATTAAGCCATCGACAGAGAGTATTTTGCTTGCTCCGTATATGGAGATGATTGATTTTGTTCAGTGTATGGGTGGCGATAATTTGGGACACCATGGCGAAACACTTGATCCCTCAGTATACGAAAAAATTAAACAATTACGCGAAATGTATCCAGAACTCATTATTGCTATTGATATTGGGGTAAATAGGGAAACAGCACCGTTGTTGGTAAAAGCGGGAGTAAATAAACTGGTTTCTGGTGGTGCGGTATTTGAAAGTAAAAATATTATTGAAAGTGTGGAATATTTTCAGAGTCTGTAATCCACCTTTACCTATGACTCTCTTAAACAAAGATTTCTCTAGTGTATCTGTTTAGAACATTGTAGTAAACTACTAGTATATGAATATTTTTAATCAGAAAAATGGAGTATTACGTAAAAATAATACAGGTTTTACTCTCATCGAACTCCTTGTAGTCATTGCTATTATTGGTATGCTGTCATCTATAGTGTTAGCGAGTCTCAATAGTGCTCGAGGTAAAGCGCGTGATGCTCGGAGAAATGAAGATTTGGTACAAATAAGAACAGCTCTTAACTTGTATGAATCAGATAATGGAGGAAATTTACCCACAGGGCATTATTGGTCATCAACAGCGCCAGGAGGTGTATATGCATGGAGTAATTTTCAAACACTGTTAGCCCCATATATAAAAAATTTACCAGTTGACCCTATCAATGATGGTACCCATCCATATTTTTATACAGATTATTTTAGTACTGGATGGATGACTGCAAATGCCGCGGGCACCTGCCAGGGAAAGGCTGTGTTGGTGGCGTATACTACAGAAACTGGTACAACTAGACGAGACTGTACACTTGATGCCGGTGCAGAAGAGTTTCCAAATGAAATTGTGATTCAAATAAACTAATTTTTTGTATAACTGTACTCATCTCAACAATTGTTCCTGAAAGTTTTAAACACTTTTGTGGTGAATTAGTTAAATTTAAAGATTCCGTTGCTTTTGTATATAGGGAAATTATCTTCGTCTACGACCGTCTTTGGCAAAGATAGCAGATTCTCTTTCAAAGAAAAAACTCTCGACAGCATATAGCGCCCAGAGTTTTTTCTTGTACTTCCGTGTTCTAGTATATCAGATATCCTTTTTTTAAGAAAGTATTAAATTTCCCTCAGCCTGTATTTTCAGGGGGTGTGTCAATTTTTCAGGGTGAACAAGTATTTCAATATATGACGCCATAGCTATCATGATGGCGTTGTCTGTGGACAAGTCTTTTTCTGATATACGGAGTATTGTGTCTGAGTATTTGTGTGATATGAGATTTGTAAAAGCTTCACGTATGCGAGTGTTGGCAGTAACCCCACCAGCAATGATGAGTGTCTGAGCACCACTTTCAATAAGAGCCTTTTCTGTTTTGGCGAGGAGCACATCCACTACCGCATCTTCAAATTCTCGAGCGATTTCCATTTTGATATCATCAGTTAGTTCCGTTTTTAAATCTCGGAGTGTGTACAATACTGATGTTTTGAGACCAGAAAAAGAAAAATCAAGGTCGCCCGAATGAATCATTGGTCGAGGTAAGGTGATTGAGTGCTGTGTGTGTTTATCTCGAGCTTGTGCAGCAAGGCGTGATACTTCTGGTCCACCAGGATAAGGTAGGGCAAGCATGCGTGCCACTTTATCAAACGCTTCACCGACTGCATCATCACGTGTTTTGCCAAGGATAGAGTATTGTCCCCATTTTTCTATGTGAACAATCTCGGTGTGTCCTCCAGATATAAGTAAAGCGATAGCGGGGAACTGAACTGCCAATGTATTGGTAGTAATTTCGAATTTTTCTTCATTTAAGCTTTCGACTTTCGACTTTTGACTTTTGACTTCATCGCTTCTGTTTAGTAAAACAGAAGCGATGTGCCCTTTCATATGGTTTGTTCCTATGACTGGTATACCCCAAGCTTCTCCCAAGGCTATGGCAAAGCTAATACCGACCCATAGGGCTGGTTCGAGTCCTGGTCCCGATGTCACCGCAATCATATCAATAGCTGGCTTCCCGTGTTTTTCTAGAAATTCAATCGTTGCATCAGCCAGGCCCTCCTCCTTTGTCAAAATCTCTCGTATTGTATCCGTCTCTATTTTTTCAAGATTCAAGTTTCTGGCTTCTAGATTCTGCAAGCCTGATTTAATCAGGGCCTGTTGCATGAGTGGAACCAGATTCTTCCCGTGTTCTCTCTTGGCCAAATTTGGATAGACTCCACCGTATGGCGCATGGAGGGCGACTTGTGAAAACAGAGCGTCACCAAGTACCGTAAAAGATGGTGAGTCCAGACCACCTTCGGCTTGCACCAGACTGACTGCAGTTTCGTCGCAGGATGTTTCGATGGATAGAATAAACACAATGTGACCATAATACTTGGCTTTCCGAACTCTGTAAACAGAGAGACTTTATCACTTTGAGTATCAAGGAGTTAGAGAAAATTTTAAAATAATAAAAGCCCAGGTTGCTTTCGCTTCCCGGGCTTTTTGATTTTACTTACAAAGAACAGCTAGATAGGAGGTGCCTCCAAATCCACCATCACCACTCACGGTCGAATCAAGTCGCCAGCCAGTGTCCGAAGCCATATCTCGGAGTTCCTCTTCAGAAACAAAAAGGTAATCCATCCAATCGCTTGCGAACATCTCGTGTCGAATACGGAACTTAATCTGTCCCGGCATCCGTCTACGCTCGACATTCCATTTCTGGTATGCGAGGTGGTGGAGTTTGTCGGTGCCACGAATATCTCGGGTTGTCCCGATGATCCGTGCTGTTGGTGAAGTCATTTGAGCAAGACGGGAAAGAATTTTCCTACCTTGCTCGAAATCATGGAGCAAACCGATGTTATGACCCATCATGATGATGGTATCAAATACACCGAGTGCCGGATCTGCCATCTCGACTAGGTCGTCGATTGACACAGCAACGGCATTTTTTACACCACGCTTTTTGCATACCTCGATTCCAAGCGGTGACTTGTCAGTTGCCACCACTTCAAAGCCGAGACTCTGTAAGTGGAGTGCATGCCGTCCAGCACCACACCCAACATCGAGTACTCGTCCTTGAACGAATTCCGGCATTCTCTTTTCGAGATCACCCCACTTCTCATACTCTTGAAAGTATGTAGCGAGATGACCGATATCGAGATAGCCATCCTCACGTTCGATCGCATAACGATCCTCTTTGCCCAGAAAGAAATCCATCAGGGCGTTACCATACGCGTCAGTCATGTTGTTCTGCATTTCCTATTCTCCTTTTCAATGAACGTTTCTAGACAGATACGAAAACACCTCGACTGCCTAGCCGAGGTGTTCTTTAGTCTTTCAATAATAAAAGATTAGATAAACAGCACCTTGGCTAAACAAGCGGAAATACCCCAAGAAAAGTCTTGAGTTCCATTCTGATTATTATTGCTAAGATGATATTGCTTCATATATTTTATTTGGGATTGCTCCCATCAAAACATTCTTCGTAAAGAAAACTTTGATGGAAGGGCGAGTCGTTGTGACCTCGCCCCAAACTGAAAGAACTACTTATCGACCGTCTTGCCACCAGCACTGCAGATTCGCGACCGTCCAGCAGTCACCGTTGTGAACATAACTGCCTTCGGGAAGCTTCACATCGTATGCGTTGCCGTCTTTCAGGATGACGAACTCGCCGTAGCCAGCATTGTCATTTTTGAAACGCGGACGCTTTCCGATCTGGAAGGCGACGAAGAACTCCTCCGTATCCTGCCATGATGCGTTGCGACTGCTCGGCTCGACCATGATGATCATCAGCTCGTGTCCTTCCGGCGCTTCCGGAATCGGCCGTCTGGTTTTGCGACCACCTGGCCACACGTAGAACGTCATTGCCGAACGCAGAATCGTGTTGGTCAGAAACTCTTTGGCATCGGCCAAGTTGTCTCCTTCCGCGGAAATCCTGCCGGAGTTCGGGGCTTTGACTTCGAGATAAATGGACTGCGGAGTCCGGAACGCCGTCACGATCTGGGGATAGAACACCCCCAACTTCATTCGAGACATTCCGTCTTCCTTGTGAGTGCCGGAGATCGAGAGAGCTACCTTGCAACCCTTCTCGTTTGCGGTGAGTTGGGCGACACGGGGAGCATCGTTCACATCGACTGTTGTCGGTGTGTTAAATCGAATTCCGTCCGAGCCATCTTCGAGAAGCTTTGAAACCACTTCTCCACTGCCGTCGTCCTTCCAAGGGCCAACTTCCAAGGCCAAAAGAAAGGATGGAAACTGTAAGCATACTTCAGCGATATTGGTCATGTTGTGACCCTCCTAAGTACATGGTAGCACAGTCTATCTATTCTGTCAAGTATGAAAACCATAATAAATGCTTATCATTAAGCTATGAAAATATCGGATAAAGGCGTTGAAATTAATGAGGTTGACTATATGTTTTTTGGGAAGCTATTTGGCGGGCTTATTTCTTTTCGTATTCCAAAAAATAAGAAGGATAAGATAGGTATTGTTATTGCAATAAATACTGAAAATGAGACTGAAAAAGTCCGCCTTCAAAATGATTTGATTGCAAATATAAAAAAATATTTAGAAAATCCAAACTTACCTAAAATTTTTCATGTTATTGAGTTGCCACAAAAATATACAAAAAATATCCACGATCAAGCCAATGCAGATAAATATCTTCAAAAAACTCGTGGGCATTTGATGATCTATGGAAACATATCTGAAAGGATGAGTGGAGGAAAAAATCATTATAATTTTCACCTAGCTGGTAAAGTAAATCATAACCCCGTTCCGATGGAAGTCAGTAAAAAATTAAGTCAAGAATTTACTGAATTGATGCCTCTAAAATTAGCCTTCCCTTCGGATGAAGAACTTATTGGTTTTCAAGCGACTCACGAATGGTTGTCTCATACGACAAAATACATAATCGGTATTTCTTTAATCATATCTAACCAATATGATCTAGCTGAGAGTATCTTTGAAGAATTGAAAGATGAAATGTCTAAACTTGATAGTTCAATACCAGCAGTTAAAGAAATTGCAAAAAGAATTCCACTTCGGCTAATAGAAGTTGCTAACGGACAAACAACAATTTTGTATTTTAAGTATACTCATACTCGAGATATCAAATATATACAGGACATGCAAAAGTACTTAGCTATATACGATAAATATCAACCTCAAAATTATTATGGCACGTTAATGAAATCCATATATTTATTTTTGATCGACAAAAATCCTGATGAGGCGATAAAAATTATTTCAAAAATTAAAACCCCTGCTGATATCACATGGAGATATAATCTTGCTTTCCTTCATGCTTACAAAGGTAATTTGAAGCAAGCAAAAAAAGAATATGACAAGGCATTCACTACAGGTGTAGTAGCAAATAATGTTATTGCTGATACTGAAGTCTTTATGTCAGATATTCTCACAAAAGAGCCGGACAAATATCAACTTCTATTTCTTAGAGGTTATCTGAATTTCAAAGGAAAGGGTGATAAAGTTCTTGCCCTAAAAGATTTTAATGACTTCATTCAATCTGCTGACAAATCAAAATATAAAGAAGAAATTAGACTTTCAGAGGTCTATAAATACCAATTAAAGTAATTTTCCCAAAAACATTACACCATTCCATTCTCGAGTACAGTCAAGTTGTGCGAATTTATTTCAAGGAATATACTTATGGAGCAATTAGTGCGTTCGGTCACTCTCATGGATTAGGTCTAATCCACCAACCACGAGATACCGCCCATATATTCTTTGTGTCCCGAAAACCTGAATAAAGGTGGTTTTACTTTTACTCCGTACGCACAACTCCTCGCTTCACTTCATCACTCGTTGATACACAACGGGGTCTTTTCGCGTACCTAAAAAAGTATCACCACTCCCTCCCAGCTCTTCTGCCTTCATAGTCAAAACTCGAGATTACCACTCACTCTCACAGTGGCACTTTGGAATGCAGTTGTATGGCTAAGTCATCAATCCAACGAGTTTATTCGCTTCGATATGTGGGCTTCCCGCAACCCCGCTTCGCGGGGGCGGGTGGACGAGCGAAGCGAGTCCTGTTGGACTTGATAATAAGCATAGATAGAGAGAAAAATAACATGCAATTTACGGATAAAAGGATTGTCATATCTGGCTCAAAAATAGAAGTCTACAAATATGATGGTGCAAAACACGCCTATGATTTTTCTCTACCTAAGCGGTACAAACCGGAGGTTATTATTCCTGATGATGAGACCGAGCAACAGAAAGCCTTCCGACTGAATTCGGAAGCTTTGAAAAAAGTCGATTCGAGACGCAGAAGCATGCTTCGTGCAAAGTCCTATCTCGTTCGATTAGTTGAATGTAATATCTGGCGATTCTTCAAAGAGGATGGTAAGCCCTACATCCCGATATTTCTCACTCTCACTTTTGCTGATGATGTCAAAGATATTCCGACTGCTAATTACATCTTTTCTAAATTCATCAAAAGACTTAATTATGAAGTCATTGGAGAAAAGAAAGGATTTCTCAAATATGTCGGTGTGACTGAATTTCAAGACAAAAATCGGGGTGTCATTCACTTCCACCTCGTCTTTTTCAATCTCAAGTTTATCTGGGCTGACACTATGGCAGGTATTTGGGGAGAGGGATATATCAAGATCAAGAAACTGGGACGAGTCAAAAATATTGCCTCCTACATCACAAAGTACATGTCCAAGAATTTCGAGGATACTCGGATGGATGGCAAGAAAAGATATTTTTCCAGTAATGGATTATTCAAGCCTCTGACCTTTCTTGATCAGACGTGGGTTAATCAGATATATGGGGTCTTGCCGAAAAAACACCTCGTAAGCGAACGAGAATATGACAGCCGATACGAGGGTGTGGTTCAAAAGCAGGATTACCGACTACCTCGCACCACTGACATTGAGGATATTGTCCGTAAAATTTATGAGTAAAAAGATACTACCAAAAACAGCGGTGGTGTCTTTGTTCTCGCAGGAAACTGTTGACTCCTTGTACGAGCTTGGTAGTGTATATGCAAAGATTCGTAGACGATTGCTTTCCGAGGGGTATATAATCAAGGATGGCAGAATAATTCCTCCTAAAAATAAACTGAATGAAACCAGAAGATGACATACTGAAAGATATATCGAGTGGAATGTACAAAGATTTTTACCTTGTCTACATTCGTAAGAGTACCGATGAACCGGATAATCAGAAAAACTCCATTACCTATCAGAAAGCGGAAAATGTCCGTTTTGCTCTGAAAGAAAAACTACCGATTGCACCACTGACACTTTCCGGCTTTTGCGTGGACGGCATCATTTCTGAAAAACATTCTGGCTTTAAGGAAAATAATGAGGTGTCTTTCACCAAAGAGGGTTTAGTGCAGTATGAAATAGATCGTCCAAAGTTTTTGCAGTTATCTCAATTTTTAAGCAAGGGATATTTCAAAGGAATTATCTGTCTATGTTGGGATCGTATGAGTCGAAATAAAGCGGATAATACTCTACTTGGTAAGCTTATGAAAAATGGTGTGGATGTAAAGTTCGTGTATGCTACTTATGACACCACCAGTTCCGGTGCATTGCACATGGACATTGACGGTATGTTTGCCGAACACCATTCACGAGTGACCAGTGAGAAAGTGAGACTTGCTACTCATAACCTCCGTGAGAGAGGCGTAGTGACCCATAAAGCCCCTGTCGGCTACTTGAACGAGGGTAACATGGATCATAAGCCATTTGACCCGATTCGAGCACCTATCATTAAAAAACTCTTTGAAATGTATGCCACTGGTGACTGGGCTTTGTCTGATTTGACTGTGTGGGCGAATAAACAAGGATTGACCAGTATGCCGTCAAAGAGAAAACGAACAGAAGCAGAAATGCTTGCAGAAGATGGCGAGGAAGTACATATCGAAGCTATTGCCCGATCAATGACCTTGGGGCATGTGCATAAAATTCTTACCAATCCGTTTTACACCGGCAGAACATTTGGAAACAATGGCGAATATGTCAAAAGTATCAGTCATAGTGCCTTGATAGATGACAAAACATTCAATACGGTACAAGAAAAATTACATTCCAAAAATGTGAGTACGAGATATGCGGATAAATTGCCACTGCTTCATCGTGGCTTTGCTCGCTGTGCTGATTGCGGTCGTGTCTACACTCCCTATACCAGAAAAGGAATTCTCTACTTCGGTGCGAGGTGTGTTAAAGGATGTACCAACACAAAGAAAAGTATCAATCTCAATTTCATTGAAACTGAAATGGGTAAGCTCATCTCAAAACTGACATTCACAAAAGACGAACTAGAAAAACTCGACATGGCAAAGACGACTGATATTGTGTTATTTGAACAAAAACGCCTGACCACCATCGAAAACAATGATCGTGAGAAAAAGAAAATCCGAGATGATTTGAAATACCTGCGAGAGAACAAATTACCCTTACTTAAAAGTGGTGTGTATTCTCCGGTGACTTACATGGAAGAAGAAACAAAACTAAACACCACTCTCAACAAATTACAGGAAGATGAACAGATTTCTGATCAAGCAATGTACGCCACAATCAGCGATGTAGTAAAACTTTCCGAACTGCTCGAAATTGGCTTTGATTGGTACTCGTTTGCCAATTCAGATGAAAAGGCAGAGATTATCCGAATTATCTTTTCCGAACTTTCACTTTCCCAAAATACGTTGCAATACAAATGCAGAAATGGATTCAAAGCGTTAGAAAGTCGCTTTGTCTCCGAATGTGACCCTACGCGGAGTCGGACCGCGCTTCCAGCCTTGAAAAGGCCGTGTCCTAACCGATAGACGATAGGGCCATGTAACCTGCATACTATAGCATTTTTTACCAAAAAAGCAAAAAATATGTTAGAATCACTGTGTTTTTACGGAAGAGTGGCAGAGTGGTCGAATGCACCGGTTTCGAAAACCGACATGGACGAAAGTTCATCATGAGTTCAAATCTCATCTCTTCCGCAATGTTAAAAAATCAGGGTTTTGAGGCAGTTTTAAGAACAACGAATAAGGGTTTTTGAATTGCCATTGAGCCATTTTTTGATCTTTAATAGAGAGGTTCCAAAGTATCGTTTCTACTACTTCTCTCTTTTTTGTATCATCACCATCAACAAACTCTTTCTTGGCTCTACTACAACGTAAAAAGATTTCTTTTGTCGGTTCCAAAGTAGATATGCTCTTGGTGTGTTTGTTTTCTGTATCAGCTATTTGCTTTGAGAGTGTCGCTTTCTCGTTTTGTATTTCAAGAGCTTTAGCACCGTAAATATCATTGGTGATCTGATCAGCAAGCAAAGTATCAAGAAGTTTGGATTCTTTAGCTGTGAGGTCGTTTAGACGGCTTTTGAGGGTAGTGAGAATTGATTCAGAGTAGCCTGTTTGTTGCTCTGTTTCTTCTTTGGCAGATAAATACAATAACTCAACAGCTTCCTCATCAATATTGATCTTGTCGAATAGTGAAGCGACTATTGGATACAAGGTATTTTCTCGCAAGTACGTTTTGTGTTCAGAACAGATACCTTTTCCATTGGTGCAGTAGTAATAATGATGTCCCTTTTTCAGACATGCAGTTAATGCACAGCCACAATTTTCGCACGACATAAAACCTCGGAGTGGAAAGAAATGATTTTGTGGTCTTGGTCTATGTCTGTTGTGCAGTACATCTTGTGTCGTATCAAACAATTCTTTTGCAATGAGTGGTGTGTGATTTCCAACATACAGTTTTCCGTCTCGTTGCATCAGTCCACAGTAAAAAGGATTGTCGATGAATCGGTGAATGTTACCAGAAAAGAATTTTCCACCTGTTTTTGTTCGGAGTCCCTCATTGTGGAGAATATGAGAAATTTCTTTGAAACCGTAACTACCAGTAGAGTACAGCTCAAACGCACGGATGACATACTTGGCTTTGTTCTCATCAACCAAAATCTTTTTGTTGAGCTTGTCATTTAAATATCCAAACGGAGCAGAATTTGGCCAATCTCCTTTTTCCAACTTGGCACGATTACCTCGCTTGATGTTTGTGGCTAAGTCTCGGATGTATTGGCTTGCCATTGCTTGCTCAATACTCATGAGCAACACATTGTCAGTTGGTAAAAAGTTTCTTTCAAAGGTTTGGATTTGTTTAATTTTGTTGTTTTGGAGTAACCACTGGAGGTGTCCGCTATCAACAGGATTACGAGTGAGACGATCAATTTTCCAACAGATAATGCCATCGACTTTTCCTGCCTCAAACATTCTCATCATTTCGTTAAACACGGGACGACCTGGAGCTTTAGCACTTTTACTCTCTCGCAAAGTTTTGACAATTTCAATACCTAGCTTGTCAGCCAAAGCCAACAATTCTTTTTCTTGCGAGTCGAGAGACAGCACCTGTCTGTCATCTGATTCAGTTGATTTTCTACAATACAAGACGAATTTCATAGTCATGATATTACTCTTTAATTTTAAATAGTCTATATCGAGCATCACCCAAATAGGTGGTGTGATATTTATTCTCTTTCACTGGCACAGCGTCAGTACCAACATAATCATCAAGCAATACCCAGAGTGATGAAATGTTGGACACCACATACGGACGTTTTACATTACGAGAACTGGCATATGCTTTCTGATGTTTCAATCTTGGATCAACAAAGGCTTTAGCCATATACTTGGCAAGATACGAGGAAAGTTTATCATCACCATCAGTTGGTTTGAGAAAAACAAACCCATTACCCCAGATTTTAGAAAGTGTCGGAGAGACATTTTCGTAATATCCTTTCAACCGTTCGGGTAAAAGTATTTCAGCGGGCAGTTCCCAAAACAATCCATGAAAATGAACAGCACCACGCAGTTGAAATTCTGGCACACAAATATATTTAAAGTTTTTATTATCCTTTGCATATTTGTATTTCAAAGTTTGAACAAATAATTTGTGGTCATAGTATGCTTGCTTCAAATCCGTACAGTTTTCTTTGTATGTAACAGTCAAAAGTAACGGTAATGTTTTATCATCCAAATTTGATGACACAAGTCGTCTAAATTCCAAACTGGCTTTTCTGGTATTATCTATTCTCTTGCCTAGTTCCATCTCTGTCAGTTCAGCATCTTTATCTACCTTTGGCTTATCGACGACTTTGTGTCGAGTTCCATGAAAAACAATCATATCTTTTTCATACTCATATACCTCGATATTGTTACCCGATCTGATGAATTTGTTGTATCCCATGATGTTTTTTGTTCTTCTTCTTTATTCTTATGTTAGGTAATCAGCAAGTGGGAAAGGGTGCGGGAAAACTATGCGGTACTATTCACTTTGTGCATTGAGTCCAACATCACTTTCTCGTTACTTTTTACTCCACGAATACGGGTTTTCCTTGTTAAGGAAGAATCCTCACCATCTGCTTTCTCGACCAACGGCGTACACCCGTCCTCCACTGAAGTGGTCGGACGGGAGCTATCGCCGTTTGGTCGGTTAAATGCCAGATAGAGTTTGGCAAATGATCGTAGGTATTCATTCGCTGTATCATCAGAAAGTTCCGTGTGGTGGACACGGTGAAAATATTCTTTACATCTCTCGACCAGTTGTGGACTGTAGGTTCTCACCTAGCAATTGTGTCAAGATTGCAAAATTATGGTTATGCACCTTTGTACGAAAAAGAGCCTGTGTTTAAGGCTTTTAGGGATGACTTATTAACAACACATAACCGTTAGTGTTTTTCCTCTATCTCAAATTGTTCTCTATTCAAAAAATATCCGATGGTATCATTGTGACAAATTAAGTCATATCTGTGTCCAGTATTTTTCCTAAAAAGTCTATTCACTTCAATGACAGCAGACATTACAACGTGATCAGTTTGATTGGAGATGCGAGCTAACTCTGAAACGAAGCAACTGTCTTTAGTAAAGAGATATACAAGGACATCAAATCGTCCACTTGGTATTCTGATGTGGTATGCCGATTCCTCATTAAATTTCTGGTAGATACCTTTCTTGTGGTCGACAAAGATAATCGGTTTGAGATTTTCTTTCGGAACAGTAGGCACATAAACATCCTCGACTTCGGGCTTGATATTTTCAATCGCAGTAACAAAATCTAAATGGAATTGCTTGATATGATTTTCATACTCTGGTCGCTTACCAACATACCATTTCTGAAACATTTTTAAATAGTCCGCAGTCCACTTCTTGCCATCAATCTGATTGAGCATGATGTTGGACATGACATTTTCTCTACCAGTCAGCTCATCAGTCATGCGATATTTCTCAAGTGGTTCATATATGCGAGTGAATAAATCGCAGTAGTCGGAAGCGTAGAGAGAAAATTGTTCGAGTTTCAATACTCGTTCTTTTTGTAAATCATCGTCTCTTTCTACACTCACAATCTGCCCATGCTTGCTTATGTACTCCTGCTCACTGTCATCCATAATTTTGGCGAGAACAGGTGTTTTGACGATGGCATTGATGTAGCTGTAGATATTACGATAGAACAAAGGGTCAGAATTACTCTCAATGACAGCATTGTAGCGGGTTTGGAGGGAGGTGATAAGGTCTTTGGCAGGGTTCATAAAGTAGCCTTATTTTACAGGGGTTAAACGGAAAAACAAGGTGCTATTGACATATAGGCATATATTGTGCTATCATATACATGAAGCTCAATAGAGCTAAAAGTTCATTTTCAACAAGGAGATACTAACATGACGGCTATGAAGCTCACAGAGTTGTACTTCAAAATCGCGTACTTTCTGGGCTTCAAAGCCCATGTTTACAAACACATCGGTAGCATCATCGTCCCTGATCAAGAAAAATCTTGGGCGATGAATGTCTACAACGAAGCATGGGAGTATCAGAAAACCCTCATCGCTCGGGGATGGTTCGAGTGTCCGCACTGCCAATGGGCAACCAAGCAGAAGGACGAGCACATTCTCGAAGGTTCAGGATACTGCTACGAGCAGTCTCTCGAACCATTTAACTTGGATGCCGAGCTCGAAGCTTTCCATCATCAAATGTTTCTCGATCGTCTGGGTGAAGACCCTATGACCGAGCAGTAGTTCTTTCTGAACCGAGCGGTTCAACTAAAGCCTCACAAAACATCGTGGGGCTTTTTCATATTAATTCTTATACAGGATATAGAACTTTTGATATACTCATCTCATGACACTCATTTTACCCATAAGAGAAAACCTTGAATTACGTTCCCATGCACCGGAGGACGCACAGACTCTTTTTGATGTAGCAAAAAAGAATGATGCACATCTCCGACAATGGCTTCCATGGCTGGATGATGATAAAACAGTAGCCGATACCGAAAATTATATTAAAGAAAGTATCGAAAGACTATCCAAAGATGAAGGTATTGATCTATCTATTTGGTATGAGAATCAACTGATCGGAGGAATTGGTATTTATCCATTGGATCTAAATCATAAGAAAACGTCACTTGCATATTGGCTTACTGAAGAATTTCAAGGCAAAGGAATTATGAATGATTCACTGAAAGTTGTTATTGAGTATCTTTTTACCGAAAAGAAATTAAATCGCATCGAAGTCTGCTGTGCTATTGGAAATACAAAGAGTTCAGCTTTACCTAAAAAACTAGGATTCAAGTTCGAAGGTATTTCTAGAGAATCAGAATGGTTGTATGACCACTTTGTTGATATGGAGGTATACAGTTTACTTGCGAAGGAGTGGAATAAAAACTAAATTGGTTTGAAATCAAAATTGTTTTCTACAATTTCCACATTATAATTTTTTGCTTCTTCAATAAGGAAATTTTGTATTATTCGAGTAGCATTAAAATGTTCTAGACTTTTTTCATTCTCTTCTCGGTGGGCAAAAAATTGTTTTCTATGACTTTCCTCATCTTTTTTAGTCAATAAGATTATTTTACCTTTGTTCATTACTTGTTCTGGATCCAAAAAAGCACATTCTAATATCAATTCATTGGGATATTTTTCTATTTCTTCCTGTATATATGGAATCATATTCTTTCTTACAGCTTTTAATCCTTTTATAACATTTTCTTTTGTCAGATCACCAAATTTTCGAAATGCACCGCTTGTTCCCATATAGGCAAAAGGATCTTCTTCTCTCGTCTTATCTTTTTGGGCAAGAGTCCGAAGAATATCTCCCTCAACGAGTGGATAATCTATTTTCTCTTTCAGATCCAAGGAAAATGTTGTCTTTCCAGAACCAGGAACACCGTAGATGAAAATTTTTTTAGATTGCTCCATAAATTATTTTAAATTATATAGCCATTCCACAACATCAGTATCTGGTCTAAAAACAAGAGTATTCTCCTTTTCTGTCGGCACTTCCAATTCAGCAATCGCTTGATCGAGGTATTCTTGCTTCACATCATGTCGCTCTGCGGTTTCAAGATTTTTCTTCTGTCTTTCTTTTTGAACCTCAATTGGAGTATCAAGAAAAACAACTTTTGTTGTCGCTCCGACAAGTTCTGCCACTTTCCGTATTTCTTCTCGATGTTCAAAAAGAGTATTGGTACTGTCATATACAACTGATTTACCACTGCTCAAATTCTCTCGAATTTTTTCCTTGCACATATTTAAAAGCATACGCCATTGTGCATCACTATCTTGATCGAGATTCAATTCTTTTTCTTTTTCAAAAAACAGTGCATCCTGACTGACTAAGACAGCCCCGGTATGTTCAGCGATTTTCTTAGCCAAAGTGGATTTACCCGAAAATCCAACGCCACACATGATATAGAGAGTTGGTCTGACAATATCAGGGATTTTATCTCGAGGAATAATCCTCACTTTGACTGTCTTCGCTCCTGACTCATGAAGCTTTACCAATCGATGTAACCCGTCAAGGATAAGCCATCTACCTTTATTTTCCATAATGTCGATCGGATAACTTGTATCTGCTTTCTCGATTTTCTCTCTATGTAGGCACGTTCCTTCTTCTTTATGAATTACTGCGTTTGGAGTTAG